>QNDP01000021.1 GCA_003645975.1 Candidatus Hydrothermota bacterium
ATGAGACGATCATCGGCTGTCAAATAAGGTTCACATTCTGCTCCGTTGATGATGATCGTATCGATTGGGTTGTCAGGAGGCGGTGAAAGCTTGACATGGGTCGGGAACGCTGCCCCTCCCATCCCAACGATACCAGCCTCTTTGACGGCTTCGACGATTTCCTTCGGGTCTGTGTTCAGATAATCTTCACGCTCAATCAGTTCTACCCACCTATCCTCACCGTCAACCTCAATAACGACGGTCGGAACGTTTTTGCCAAGCACTGGATGCGGATGGTCAAGTATAGCTTTGACTTTTCCAGATGTGGGCGAATGGACATTGGCGGATATGAAGGCAGCAATTTCGCCGATCTTCTGACCCCCGATAACCTCATCGCCTCTTTTCACAAGTGGTTTGGCCGGTGCCCCGGTGTGTTGACTTAAAGGAACATAGAGGATTTCAGGGAGTGGAAGTTTTTCTATGGCTCTATCCGCCGTCAATTTATTGTAAGGTGGATGAACACCTCCTTTGAAGGTCAATCTGGCCATTTATATTCGCTCCTTTTGGCTCAGTTTTTGATGGACACGAATATTATAGCATCGCACAATCCCGTTGCAACTCTAAGTCCAAATAATTACGATTTATCGAATTAGGCACATCTGTAAATATTCACCCATGAATAAATTGTGCTCATTTTTGTCCTATGTGATGTCGAACCTTTGTGTTTGGCTTTATTCTTTTAATTGCTATGGAACTGAGAAGTAGATTGTTTGCTGGAATTATGGCTGGTGGAAAAGGAGAGCGGTTATGGCCGCTCTCGAGAAAAAATCGACCAAAACAGCTCCTGAAGCTCTTCTCCGACAAGACGCTTATCGAGGAGACGGTCGGCCGAATCGAACCACTTATTCCGAAAGATCGAATGGTGGTCATTACAACTTCGGAACTTAAGCCTCAAATGACTGAAATTCTGCCAGATATAACTTTGCTCTTTGAACCCGAAGGAAAGAACACCGCTCCAGCATGTGCTTTTGCGGCATCATATCTGAAAAGGCAGGGGTTCGATGACGCAGTTTTGTTCATGTTACCAGCAGACCATGTCATCCAAAACGGACAATTGCTTCGTGAAACCCTCCTGTTCGCAGCCGGACTGGCCGATCAAACGAAAAAACTTGTAACCTTCGGCATAACGCCTTCGCGTCCCGAAACCGGCTACGGATACATAGAATTTGGCGATCCAATCGCAGAATCGGATGGGTTCAGAGCGTTCGATGTCGTTAAGTTCCACGAAAAGCCCGACCTTGAAAGGGCAAAGGCCTATATCGAGAGCGGCCGATTCCTTTGGAACTCCGGGATGTTCGTCTGGCGTGTCGATGTCTTTCTCGATTCCTTGAGGCGGCACATGCCCGAACTGTTCGATCTGACCGAAAAATACGATGTCCGTGACCCCGATGAGTTGCAATTGTTTTACAAAGACGCACCGAAAACATCCATCGATTACGGACTTATGGAAAAAGCCGAGAACATAGCCGTTGTGGAAGCCCGTTTCGACTGGGAGGACATCGGCTCCTTTGCGGCTTTGGACAGGATAATAACCCCGGATGCGAACAGAAATGTCCTCAAAGGAGAGGTGATCGCCGTTGAATCGGAAGACAATGTCTTTGTGTCGGAAGGCGGATTGATAGCGGCACTCGGCGTCTCCGAACTCATCGTTGTCCACACGAAAGATGTAACTCTTGTGATACCAAGGAAATACGCACAAAGAGTCAAGGAACTGCTCGCAAAGGTCAGAGAAAAGGGTAAGTTGGAATACACATGAAAATCTGAGGAGGTTGGACTGTCATGAAAATCTTCCTGATCTTTGGACTTATGGGTTCGCTTTTGAACATAATTGCGGGCGATTCAGTGGATGTCAGAGTCGTTAAGTGCATCGAAGTTCAACAAAAATATTACAAGATTTTGAAAGGCAAGCCATTTGAAGTCAAAGTCGAAGGCCCTACCACCGTGAGATTCTACACCCGTTTGGTCATGCCAAAGGGCTTAAAACACGGGACTTACAAGTTAATACTCGAGGAGGACGAGGCGCGTGAGAAGGTCATTGTGAAAGAGACAGAAGTCTCCAAGAGTTCCAGAGTTGACGGCCAAAGGGTTGGCAAATGGCGCTCATTTGTGGTGGATGTCCCAGCAGGTGTCCACACTTACAAAATACATCTCTTTGAAGCAGACGGAGATGCAGTCCTGATAAGGCCTGTCATTATAAGCGAAAGTGAGTGGCAAGAGGTGGCACCGAAGGGCGGCCTAACACCTTTAACCCTTGTCGATGGGGACCAGGAAACACGGTTCTGGCTTATTGAAGTGGGCAAGCCTGTCGAATTTGAGTTCGACGGCAATGTCCACGCAAAGTTGATCATCAGGTTGAACTTCGAGGTGAACATGCCCGAACCGCAGAGCTTTTCGGTCGTAATATCCGAAAACGACAGGATCGTGCGGGACAAAACCTTCAGGGCAAGGAAATCGAAGACGAGCTATTACAAAGAGAAGGGCGATGTGATCCCTTCGGTTCAAAAGGCTCTGAACTTTAGTCTCGGTAAAGGCCACCATGTCGTGAAAGTCGAGATATTGAGCGGCGTCGCCAAGTCCGCAGCAATCAGGTTGATCGTGTCAAAGCCCAAAGTGGAGGGGTAAATGTTGGCATTACTTGCACTTCTGCTCGTATCCCAGTCATTTTGGCCTATACATGTCTCCAAGAACATCAGTGCAAGTTTCGCAATTTCATATACTTATGACTCAAACCCATTCCTTTATTCCGATGGCCAGATCAAGGAGTTTTTGGATGGCAGCACTTCAAAAAAGTTCATGAATGTCAAAACGATAGACGATCTGACGGTGAAAACGGATCTCCGAATAAACTTCTCAATCGGGGATAGGACGCTGTCGGTGGAACACAGACTTAGGCATTTTTTGCGAAACCGCAGAAAGGACTATCAAATCATCGGTTTAAAGTTCAGATTCAATGACAGGATGACTCTGCGCTTCAAGCACATCCCGGACTTTTACATAAGGGCGTATCGGGATCGGGACGAAGATGGCTCTCCGTATAAGGAATTCACTTACCAGTTGAATAGCTTTTCTATCCGCCTCAGACCCAACGAGTTCCTTGCAACGAATTTGAAACTTTCCTTCTACGATTATCCCGTCGGATTCAACGAATACGATTCTAAGGATTTTGAATTGGCGGTTCTCCTGAACTTCACAAACTTCAAAACGGGTTATGTCTTCGACCTCAGCAAGGCAAAAGGCGTTGGGGACGAATGGATTGCAGACCCTTCATTCGTGGAACACACCGTTCTATCGGAAGCTAAACTCACCAAAGGCAGTTCGACATATCGATTCGAGATGTCTCTAAGCCGAAGAATCTTCCTCAGTCGAAAAGACGCCCAGCTTGATCCGCTGCATGTGGGCAGAAAAGATTGGATTATGAAAAGCTCTTTGGAGATGCAACGCAGGCTTAACAAAAGGGTAACACTCACAACACAAATGAGTTACAGTCTAAGAAATGTCCAGTCGGATTTCAAAGACGATATTGACGAAGTCAAAGACTACAAAAGATTGAAGCTTTCGATTGGCTTCAGGTTCAGGCTTTGAAGGCAAGTATTGGGACAGAAGCGGCAATTCCCTCCATCCTAAAAATTTTCAACCTCGTGTGGTCTAATTAGGAACATGGCCACTCCTTTGTGAATCAAGGTCTTTCAGCTTCAAATCGGCTCCATGTCCGAAAAAAGTGGATCAGCCGAATGTTTTGGCAAGTTGAGGGCAGCTTCTAATCCATGATCAAAGCGAGGCCTATTCCAAGAATAGCGCCGACAAGGACTTCGACCGGCGTGTGGCCTAAAAGTTCGGCGAGCCGTTTTGTCCCGACTTTGTGCTCTATCTTCAGCTCATCGATGATCTTGTTGATGACAGCCGCCTGTTTGCCAGCCGCCCGTCTAACGCCGGCGGCATCATACATAACTATGAGGCTGAAGAACATAGTGACAGCAAAGAGCGAGGAATCGAAGCCCTCATGGCGCCCGACAAGTGTGGAAAGCGCCATGACCGACGCCGTGTGTGAACTCGGCATCCCACCGGTTCGGAAAAGCACACGGAAATCCCACTTCCGTTTCTTCAGAATATGCCAAACAAATTTGATGACTTGGACGAGGATCATAACAAGGATCACTTTCCACAGAATGGGATTGTGAAGCAGGTCATTCATCAATAAGTCCTTTCGACTATGAAGTTTGCGAGTTCAACGATAGGCCATGCATCCTCACCGAAGAGCGAACGAGCGATGCCGATGGCCTCATCGACCAACCGTCTTGCATCAGAACGGGCTTTTGCCACCCCATAAAGTGCTGTGTATGTGCATTTTCCACGCTCCCTGTCCTTGTGGACTTTCTTGCCGACCGTCGCCTCGTCTCCGATCTCGTCGAGGATGTCGTCCGCTATCTGAAAGGCCAGGCCTATGTTCTCGCCGATTTTCCTGTAAGGTTCTACAACTGAAAGATTTCTTGATGCTATACCGCCGATTACAAGTGCGGCACGAATGAATCTGCCTGTCTTGCGCGTGTGGATGTAACGGACAAGCTCTTCGGTCGGCTTTTTGCCTTCCGATTGGAGATCGACTGCTTGACCGCCCATGACCCCGTCTATGCCGATGGCATCGATAAGTTCGTTCATCATCTCGATTTTCACATCTGGCGGCTGAGTTCCCTGCAAAAATAAGCGAATGGCCTCGACGAGCAGCGTATCACCTGCAAGGATGGCGATTCCTTCGCCGAAAACCTTGTGATTGCTGAGCTTTCCGCGACGATAGTCATCGTCATCCATGGCAGGAAGGTCATCGTGGATCAATGTGAAGGTGTGGATGAGTTCTAAAGCGGCCGCCTGCGGCAGCACCTCATTCTCAACATCCTGACCTCCAGCAAGTTCGTAGCCCATGATCGCAAGTATAGGTCTTAACCTTTTGCCACCAGCAAAAAGCGAATATCGCATTGCATCCCTCAAAATTCGGGGGCCAGGCCCGTCTTTGGGCAAAAACTCATCAATTTTGCGTTCCACAAGTCTTTGTCTCGACTTCCAGTATGCCCAAAAATCCTTTTCGCCATTCATCGGCGGATAGGATAAGAGCGAACAACGAGATGTGTCAATTTGGCAAGGTTCTGTTTCCGTATTTGAAAGGTAACCTTTTGATTCCGACCCTGTTAAAAGCCACAACGAAAAAGGCCGTTGAGATGCATTAAAATTTCAGGCCGAAATTGTGGAGGTCCTCAAAAGTGAGCGAACTTAAAGCTGAAGGACTTGTAAAAATCTATGGAAAAAGGAAAGTTGTGGATGGCGTCAGTTTAAATGTCCGCACAGGTGAGGTCGTCGGCCTGCTCGGACCGAACGGTGCGGGTAAAACAACCACTTTTTACATGATAATGGGCGCAATCAAACCCAATGAAGGACGCATTTTTTTCGACGATAAAGAGATAACCCACTTGCCCATGTTCAAGAGGGCGAGGTTGGGGATCAGCTATTTGCCGCAGGAACCGTCAATTTTTAGAAAACTCAGCGTCTTCGACAATGTTTACAGTGTCCTTGAAATGAGGGGGTTGGGCGGCCGTGAAGGACGCAAGGAAGCTGAGAAAGTCTTGAAACTCATGAATGTTTGGCATCTCAGGAAAAGCAAAGGGTATATGCTGTCCGGTGGCGAAAGGAGAAGGGTGGAGATTGCAAGAGCACTTGTCTTGAGACCGAAATTTTTGTTGCTCGACGAACCGTTCACAGGGATAGACCCGAAAACTCGGCAGGAGATTCAGGACATCGTGGTCAACTTAAAAGACATGGGGATAGGCGTTTTGATCACAGATCACAATGTCAGAGAGACATTGGAGATTACCGATAGAGCCTATATAATTTACGAAGGCAAGATATTACTGGCAGGGACATCGGAAATGCTTGTGAATGATCCAAAAGCAAGAGAGGTCTATTTGGGAGAGAGGTTTAGACTATGAGCAGCTTGGGACGAATCGGAACCGGGACTTATCTCGATGTGAAGACGACAATCCAACCCACTATGCTCCAAGTGCTTTCAGCAAAACTAACCTCTATGACTGTCCTCGAATTGAAACAGCACATCGTCCATGAAATAGAGGAAAATGTGTTTTTGGATGTTAAGTCGTGGGAATACGCCGAGATCGAAATAAAAAACATACAGTCGAAAGAGGACGAATCGGTCATCCCAGAGGACAAGGCGCTGGATCTGTTGCCGTTCTTTCCTCCTTCAGGATACGAGGATGACGAGGACGAGACCGAACCGGAGGCTCCACCGACTGGATTTTGGGACAGGCTTGAGATCCAACTATTTTCAAACTTCAAAAAGGGCACCTTAGAGTTCCGAATCGCCCAAAAGATCATCGATTCGCTCGATGGCTCAGGGACTCTGAGCGGCACATCTGTCGAGTCAATCGCAGAATCTCTCGGCGTTCAAGTCCAAAAAGTCGAACAAATTCGGCGATTTATACTTTACAAATTTGACCCTGTCGGTATAGCTGCAAAGGACTTGAGAGAGCTTTACTTAGCCCAACTTGAACATAGGAACTTGAAGGATACCCTGCTTTATCGTGTGTTGAAAGACGAAAGGCTTTGGTCAAGGG
The DNA here is from genome assembly GCA_003645975.1 of Candidatus Hydrothermota bacterium. Classification (GTDB taxonomy): domain Bacteria; phylum Hydrothermota; class Hydrothermia; order B15-G9; family B15-G9; genus B15-G9. The sequence goes on from QNDP01000021.1 coordinate 6,657, forward strand.
TCAAAAGGTTAGGCCTGAGAAGGGTTTTGATGGAAGCAGCCCGTTCCGAAAGGGAAGTTGAGGAGAATTTGAAGATCTCAACATCGCTATACTCCAATCCAGCAAGGATTTACGAATCACACGCCGACTACATCAACCCGGAGGTGATCTTTAAAGAGGTCGAAGGCAACATTATCGTCGAATTGGCCAGAGGCATATACCCACACATCTATTTGAACCAAAGATATTTGCAACTCCTGCACAACCCTGAAGTATCGCAGGATGTCAAGTCGTTTTTGAAGAAGCAACTTGTCAGAGCACAAGTTTTTCTCCAAGCTATGGAGCAAAGACGGAAAAACATCCTCAAAGTCGCCGAATTCATTGCTCACAAGCAAAAGGATTTTCTGCTTGGAAAAACCAAATATCTCGAGCCTATCACACAAAAAGATGCCGCTGAAATGCTCGATATGACCGTTTCCACTTTTAACCGCGTTGTCAACGGGAAATATGCGGATACGCCGGTCGGAGTTTTTGAACTGAAATTCTTTTTCTCCAGAGGGATTTCCCTTTCAGATGGCAGCAAGAAGGTAACTGTAAGCGAAATTAAGAGTTACATCAGAGAAATCATCGAAAACGAGGAGCCAGCGTCCCCATTGACCGATTCGCAGATAGCGGAAATTTTGAGAGATGAATACGGCATAGACATAGCTCGAAGGACGGTAGCAAAATATCGGATCGAATTGGGAATCCCAAGAGCCAATATCAGAAGGCGTCAAAAGCTATCCGTTTGATTTCCAAAAATTTGTTCGCCCTAAAAACAACCCAAACATTTGCCAAGCTTGGAGGATGTCATGTCATTCAAAAAACCGAGATACCCAGCTAAAAGAGCACGGGTAGGGGTCTTCGTCGATGTCCAAAACATGTTTTATTCAGCAAAAGAGTATTACGATGGCAAGGTAGATTTTGAAAAAATTTTGGAGAACGCTGTTCGCGGTCGGTCGCTTATAACCGCGATAGCATATCTTGTTTGCGTCGAAGATGTTGATCAGTCAGCATTTATCTCTGTCCTTGAGAGGATCGGATTCACCGTCAGGACTAAGTATTTGAAACGGCGTTCAGACGGCTCAGGACGCGGCGATTGGGATATGGGGATCGCAATCGATGCGCTTCTCCGTGCTCCAAAACTCGATGTCGTCGTCATTGTCTCAGGAGACGGGGATTTTGTCGAGTTGGTTCATGCACTTAAAGCTATGGGGGTTACAGTGGAAGTCATGTCGTTTCCACAGAACACTTCGGAAGAACTTAAGCGTGCGGCGGATAGGTATCTGCCCATAGACGAAGATTTTATTAGACAGGCACATAAATTGGAAAACGAGGAGGTTATGACCCCTGACGCTCTTGAGACTCTATAACTTTTTTTCAAATCTGTTGCCGCTGGTCGCCAACATCAAAGTGCCGCAGTTGGCCTTTAACAAAGGACTGTGGTTTCATGCGGCATCCGTCGGAGAGGTCAATGCATCATTGCCTCTGATCCAATTTTTCCACAACAGATTTCCTGACATCCCAATACTTTACACGGTCATGACGAAAACCGGCCAAAACCGTGCGAGAACGCTCCTCAAGTTTAAATGCAACACTCAGGTCATTCCCTTCCCTATGGATCATCCCCCTTCGCTGAAGCAGATCTACAAAAATTTCGATCCGTTTGCGCTCATAGTCATAGAGACCGAATTGTGGCCGAATTTAACGCTACTGTCGCAAAGATTTGGAGTTAAAAGTTATTTGGTGAACGCACGGCTCTCACAAAAGACCTTGCCACGATACCTGCTGATCAAACGGATCATGTCGAAAGTCGTGAACTCTTTCGATTTGATATTTGCACGCTATGAGGAGGACAAGGAGAAATTCCTGATGTTGGGTGCGAAACCCGAGAAAATTTTGACAGTTGGGAGCTTGAAATACGACATCCAGCTTTCGAGCATAGCGTCCAGCAAGAGATTGAAACGGAGCGACTTAGGTTATAAAGACAGCGATTTCATAGTGGTGTTCGGGAGCATTCGCTCGAAGGAAGAAGATGAAATAGTCGAAGCCATAAAAAAGCTGGATTTGCATAGACATCCGGACATAAAGGTTATCGTCGCACCGAGACACCTCGACCGTGCGCCCCATTTCGCATCCAAACTGAGGGACGCTGGGATAAAATTCGTCTTTAGGACTCAAGGATTTAATCCAAACGGACGCATATTGATCCTCGACACAATCGGCGAGCTCGTTGCGTTCTATCGGATTGCCGATGTGGCCTTTGTCGGCGGCTCACTTGCGAACTACGGAGGCCACAACATCCTTGAGCCTGCAAGCTGTGGTGTCCCTGTGATTTTCGGTCCATTCGTCTGGAATGTCAGACACGAGGCAAAAGGACTCCTTCTTTGCAAGGGCGGGTTCCTTGTAAAAAATGCGGATGAGCTGGCATCGCTGATCCTAAGATTGAGGGACGACATCTCCACGCTCATAGAGGCCGGGATAAATGCAGAAAAATTCACGCGAGAAAAGGCCGGAGTTGCCAAAAAGATCGGCCAAATCATTGCCAAAAGAGTGGGGCTGAGACCCAAAATTGGGTTCAGAATAAAGCCGAGAGATTGACAAAAACATGATTTTGGACGACAAGTTTTGAGCAAACGGTGTGATTGAAAGAGAAATATGGGGAGGTTCAAATATGGCGGCTTATGGATTTTATGAAATAGGTAAGGAATTTTATCTTTTGCGCAGTGGCGAACCGGAGTTCCACAGGAACATCTATTTCAAAAGGTTTGTCGGACCCGACGGACGCACTGTCAACATGATTATGGATCCCGGAACCAAACTCGACCTGAACGAGATAGTCAAAGTCTCCAAACAACTTTTCGGCGGCATCGCAAACATCGACATAATTTTTGTCAGCCATCAAGACCCCGATTTGACATCCAATCTCGACGCCATCATGTCGGCTGCACCTCGTTCATTGGTGCTGGCCTCGATGGATACATGGCGTTTGATCAGGATGTATGGGCTACCAGAGCGGAGATTTAAGGCCATAGAGGATTTTAGGACGGATACGCTTAGGATCAAAAAGACCGGACATACTGTCAAATTCATTCCGGCTCACTATTGCCACTTTCGAGGAGCTATGATGTTTTACGATTTTGAAAGCAGAGTGTTGTTCACAGGGGACTTTCTCGGTGGCACAAACACCAGAACCGGGGAAGGCATATTCGCTACAGAGGAGTCATGGGACGGTATCGCATTGTTCCATCAGATTTATATGCCGACCAAAAGTGTGGTTCGAGAGACCATCGACCGCATAGGGCTTCTCGACCCGTTTCCAGAAGTTATTGCGCCGCAACATGGTGATGTCATCAAGGGTAAACTGATCTTCGAGTTCCTGAACAGGTTGATGGATCTGGATGTGGGGATTGATCTGCTCGAAAAGGCCAAACCGGAAAAAGAGGTTGTCATCCTTGCTATCAACGATTTTCTGGAAAAACTCAAAGCTTTTTCGACTTCGATCTATCAACTGATACTGAACGATATGAGGAAACCGGGACAGTTCACAACGACTTTTGTGGTGTCAGGGGATATGGTTACCGATTTGAAAATCGACATAAATGACGCACTTAGACTAATTTGGAACCTGATCGAGCGTTACACAAGTGCAAACCCTACGGATGCGGGGCGGGTTAAAGGATTGCTGATTCAGGTCTTGAACGAATACAAAATAAAACTGCCTTTCCGGCTCAAGCCCGAAGAATCCAAACCTTTCAAGGAAATCTTGTCGGATATGTGATCAAAAGATCCGATGGATCAAGATATTGTGGAGGCAGGACTCAAACTTTGACCCTTTTGATGTGTGCGCCGAGAAGCGTGAGCTTCTCCTCAAACCGCTCATATCCTCTGTCGAGATGGTAAATGTG
>QNDP01000022.1 GCA_003645975.1 Candidatus Hydrothermota bacterium
CAGCTCCTCGACCTGCTTCAAAGCGTTGTAAAGATGGAAATTCCTGATGCTTCGAGCCGATCCCTTCCCTGTGCCGTTCTTGAAGCTGACGAGGACGGTCGGCCGGTTATACCGTTCGGCCAACCTCGAGGCCACGATTCCAATAACCCCTTCGTGCCAGCCGTCCTTACCGATGACGAGGATGCGGTTTTTGTCCAAATCGATGTTGTTCTCGACAAACTCGATCGCCTCTTGAAGGATGACCTTTTCGATGGACTGCCTGTTGCGATTTTCGGCATCGAGCGCTTTTGCGATCTCTATTGCGCGTTCACCGCTTCGTGTTATGAGCAGTTCCAGAGCCTTGCGGGCATGTGTCAGCCTTCCGGATGCGTTCAACCTTGGGCCAAGAACAAAAGAGATGTGCCAAGTTTTTAAACGAGAGCCATTTAGATGAGCTACCTGTCTGAGCGCCAGCAGGCCGACTTTCTTGGTGTTTTCGAGGACCTTGAGGCCGAATTTTGTGAAAATACGATTCTCATCGAGTATGGGGACGACATCTGCGACCGTTCCAAGCGCCACGAGGTCTAAGTCCCAAAACAAAGCTTTTTTATCGACGTCGAATTCGTCATAAAAGGCTTCCAGAAGCTTGAAAGTAACTCCCACACCTGCAAGTTCTTTGAACGGATAGCGTCCAAGTTTCGGGTTGACCACTGCAAGCGCTTCGGGAAGCTCATCCTTCGGTTCATGGTGATCGGTAACGATGACATCAATGCCAAGCCTGTTTGCGAGTCGGATCTCCTTGAAAGCGGTTATACCGCAATCGACCGTTATGATCAGCTTCGCACCATGCGCTTTGGCCTCACGAATGCCCTTTTCCGAGAGGCCATACCCCTCCTCGAACCTGTCTGGGATGTAGGTGATTATGTCAGAAGCTCCGAGCCGTTTGAGGTTTCTGTAAAGCAGAGCGAGCGAGGTAACGCCATCCACATCGTAATCTCCATGAATGAAAATTCGTTCACCTGCGTCGATGGCGGATTTGATGCGGTAGATCGCAATCTCTATGTCGTTGAGCATCAAAGGAGAGTGCAGCGCATCGAGCTTCGGATTCAAAAACGTGGGGATTTGATCAAACGGAAGCTCCCTTGTCGCCAAAATCTTAGCTATGACAAGTGGGACTCCATAGGACTTGGAAATTCGGAGTGGGTCAACGAATTGCTCCTTAATTCGCCATCGTTTGTTCGGGCTCATCGTTCTCAAAGAGGAGGCGCTTATCAGCCAGCGATCGGTTCGGTTTCACTCAAAGCGCATGGATAACCGCATCGGCGATTGCGTTGTAAAGCAGTCCTCTTGCGAATCTTATGATCAGCTTGTCAACAGCTCCCGTAAGGAAACCACATTCAACGATAAGTGCTGGCGGCGTAGTGCGTTTTATGAATCCGAGAGAACGACCGAGTTCGCTAAGGCTCATCGCTCGAACGGTGTGATTCAGCTCTTTGAGGAACCTCTCCATCTGTTCAGCCAGTTGACCAACGCGTTGAGAGCCGTAGATCAGCCAAATTCCATTTGTTCTCGGCGACGGCGAGAAGTTGTGATGGATGTCGATGGCGAGGTCGAGCGGCGCTTGAGCATGGAGGTCGTTCACCATCTCGATTCTTCGTGTAAGATATTGCGGATAAGGAAGTTGATAGATGGATTCGTCTGGGACGAACACCTCGAACCCAGCATGTTGGAACCTTTTCACGAATATTTGCAAAGCCTCGTAATTGACATCGAATTCCCTGAATTCAGGGGTAACGAGACCGGGGGCTACACGGCTATGTCCTGCTGCTACAAACACGCGTTTTCCCATGATTTGTCCTCCTTTACAGCTCGTCTTCGCCCAACGAAGGAGCGGTCAATTTCACTTTACCGATGTTAATTGTTGCGCCTTCAGTAACGACGACATTTTCAACTCTTTGCGGGAGATAGCCCTCCTTTTCGAGAACGATGGTGTATTTGCCCGGCGGAACGTTCTTGAATGTGAAGAAACCGTCCTTGTCAGTTTCGGTCACATTTCCGAGCTCCTCGATGACGACCCTAACACCGGAGTTGTCAGGGGCACCTTCGACTTCGATCTGCCCCCGTATCATCCCATAAGGTGGCTTTACAACAGCCCTTGAAGCACTCGCAGCCGCCCTCGATCCGAAGTAGAAGCCTATGATCGCCATGAGGATCTCACCGAGCACTGAGGGCACATTCGGCTGACCGGTGGCAAAAGCCGATGTGAAGAACCAGATGATGAACATGACTATGAAGGTCAATGCAATTGTCGATCTAACAGTGCCTTCGGGAACACCCATTGGAAGTCTTGTTATATCGACCTCAAGTTGCCCCTCCCGCGAAAGCAAGGTCAACTTCTTAGCGAGATACCAGAAGTAAATAAACAATGCGATGATGTATGCAGCAAATACAGCCAAACCAATAGCATATACCCAGGGGGATGAAGAAGTTGTGCTGGCAGATCTTGCGCCATATTGGATTATTCGGGTCGGCATAGTGGTGTCCTGTGCAAAGAGAGCCGAAGATCCTACTAAACTGAAGATAACAAAAGAGATAAACCTAATTAACATCTCAACCCCCTTGTTTTGCAAGCATTTTAAGGCTCAAAAAAAGCGAGCGTCAACCCAAATTTTGAATTAACAATTATCTTTTTCCAGCCAATTCGATGGCTTTTTTGGCACCTTCGGCCATAGTCTCAGCCGTTACCAACGGCAGCCCGGACTCGTTCAGCATCTTGCGCGCAATCTCCTCGTTGGTCCCTGTAAGCCTGACCACCACAGGGACGGGTATCTCCATCTGGGAGAAGGCTTGGATGAGTCCATTGGCGACATCATCGCATCTGGTGATCCCGCCGAATATGTTGATGTAAATCGATTTGACATTCTTGTCTCGAAGTATCAACTCCATAGCTTTGCGAACCTTCTCGGGATTAGAACTGCCGCCGACATCGAGGAAGTTCGCTGGTTCACCGCCGTAGTGCTTGATCAAGTCCATGGTCGCCATAGCAAGGCCAGCTCCGTTAACGCAACATCCGATGTATCCGTCGAGTTTTACATAGGACAGACCAGCCTCCTTCGCCTCAAGCTCGGTTGCGTCCTCATAGTCAAGGTCTCTCAGGGATTCCAGATCGGGATGTCGGTATAAGGCATTGTCGTCCACCACTATCTTGGCGTCGAGAGCTTCCAACTCCCTGTCTTTTGTCAACGCAAGTGGGTTTATTTCAGCAAGTTGTGCATCAACCGCCACAAATGTGTTATAGAGTTTGAGGATGACATCGGCGCCACGCAGTGCAAGTTTCGGATCATCAAAGATTTTATGCGCTAAAAAGCGCGCTTGATAAGGCATAAGTCCAGAATTTATATCGACTTGCAGCATGTGGATGGCTTCGGGCTTCGTGCGGGCTACCTCCTCGATGTCAACGCCGCCCTCAGCAGAGACCATGACCGTTGGGGTCTGGTGTTTCCTGTCCACAACAACGCCAATGTAGTATTCCTTTTCGATTTTGACCGCCTGTGAGACCATCAATTTTTTGACAGGGATGCCTTTGATTTTGAGGTTGAAGATCTTATCCGCCTTTTCCAATGCCTCTGACCTGTCCTTAGCGATCTTGATTCCACCAGCCTTACCTCTGCCTCCCACAGGGACTTGCGCTTTCAAGGCCACTGGAAATTGGAATTTGTCAATGACACGCTCAAGTTCTTCCACGCTTCTGACGAGTTCCCAATCTGTAACGGGCAAACCGAATTTCCTCATAACTTCTTTCGAGGCGTATTCCAAAAGCTTCATCCGAACTCCTCCTTATCTTCGTGCTTCAAGAGATTCGTGATGTTAAAGCAAATTCACTCCAACTACAACGAAAATGTGTAAAACTATACCCTCACCCCCCGAACCCCTCCCAAAGGGCGAGGGGAGATTTAAGTTAATTGTGGAAGCAAAACCTCAATTGTCAGCGGCCGAGTTCCTTATCAGCGATGCCAAATTTTTACATGAAGTCCTTCATCACAACAAAGAGGCCAAAATTGTGGTCATGATCAGAACATCTGCCCGATTCCGAAATAGAGACGTCCCCTGTCGTTCGGCCCTCGATCGACAAGTTTTATTCCCCAATCCAACCTGAAAGGCACAATTGGAGTGTAAAAATTCAACGCCACACCGGCACCGCATTTGAGCTCCCTAAGATTGACGTCCCTTATGTCTTCCCATAGGTCGCCGGCATCAAAAAACAATGTGAGACCCAACAACTTATTTATCCTCAGTCTCGCCTCTGCGTTGAAATTGACAAGGAATCGACCGGAGTGGAATGGGCGCTCAGGGTCTTTGGGGCCTATTGACCGCTGATCGTAGCCTCGAATGCTGCCGTATCCTCCCAATGTGTAGCGCTCAGCCGGTGGCATCATCTTAGTGTTTGCAAACGGCCACTCATACCAGATCCTCAACCTCCCAGCTATAACATGCTGCAGCCATGGCGAGTATTGATACACTTCAAATTCGACCTTTCGATAATCGTAGAGGCCTTTGAGGATGCCGCCTGCCTGCACCAATCGCAGCGAGACAAAAGTTCCTTTTCTCGGATTCAAAAGGTTGTCCCGTGAATCCCAAAACGGGTTAAGCTCGACGAAATTTACGACTCCTCGCATGTTCTCAGGAGTTTGGAAAAACCGCTCCCAGTTGAACGAACCGTGCAGTTTCAAATATTTGACGATTATGTATCGCATCTCCATAGAAACTCCGATCTTACGCACCTGTTCATCTCGGTCAAAACAGTAGTAACCCAATCCATGACCTTCCAATTTGAGGCCTAAAAAGTAAGGCTCGGAATATTCAAGCTCTATCAACTTGCGTCGCGGGTTTATCAGATTGCTTCTGACCTCACTGCGAACCATCAACTTGCGGTTCATATTGAACAGATTGTTGTGTGAGATCTGACCTCTCAGGAGCAGTTGATCTGGTGTGTTGTAACCCAATGCAAAATTTATCCTTCCGGGCTTCTGCTCGGAGACTTTGAACACGAGCAAGGCCTTCATAGTGTCGCCGTGCATTTCAACCGGCCGCACCTCATGGCTTACATAGTAAAACAAGCCGGTGGTGTAAATTCGTCTCTTAACATCAAAAATCTGGCTAATCGAATACTTTGCACATTTCGGGATGTCCACTTCACGCATGACGACAATCCGTCTGACTTTCCTTAAGCCTTCGACATCGAAACCGCACAACAGGACTAAGGGACCTTTGTCAACGACAAGCGTTACCTTCATCGTGTCATCGACAAGCCATTCCGTCTCAAACTTTATGTCCGCCAAAGGATAACCTGAGTCCGAATAATAGTTTAGGAAAGCGGCCTGCCATTTTTTTATTTTGCCTTCGTCATACCACATTGGCAGTTTGGGTCTTATGAGTTTTCGCAGGAAAGCCGTGTCTTCATCAGCTTTTATCTCAAGCTGGCCGATGACTGCTCTGGGGCCTTCGGATACAAAAAATTTTATGTTTGCCAAAGACTTGACCGTTTCAACTTTGGTGCTGTCCACCTTGAATTTAAAAAAGCCACGACTTCGATAATAACTTCTCAATCGAAGTTCCGCACTCCTCAACATAATTTCACGGAACTCATTGCCTTTTTGCAGATGGGCGATCTTCGACAGTTGCCTGTTACTGAACGCTTTGGCTCCGATGAACTTTACCCATCCAACCTTAAGCGGTGAGGCGAAAATTAAGAGGGTCAGAATCCAGTGCATATCCGCTTCAAGCGAAGTTTTTGTGCTCTTTCCACCTGCGTTTCACCGCTTTTTCGAGGCGGCTTCGACGAAAGCCCTGATCAACCTGCTGGAACTCTCGTCTCCCATCCGTTCGGCGTGCCAGAGAATGCCCAAGAAAAATCTGTGATCCGGAAGCTCGACCGCCTCTATGATTCCATCTTCAGCATAGGCTGAGGCTACCAACCTGTCGCCGAGTTTATTCGGTGCTTGATGGTGATGACTCCTGACCTCGATTTCATCCAATTGGACGATTCTGTGGAGGAGTGTGCCTACTTCGATTTTGACCATGTGATATGCGTCTTCTTTCCCATTTGTGTGCGCAAGCATGGTGATGTCTGGAAGATGCTGATGAAGTGTGCCGCCCAACGAGATGTTCATAATCTGCATTCCTCGACATATTCCGAGCACAGGGATGCCAAGTTTTAACGCCTGACGCACAAGGTAGATCTCAAGCATATCCCTTTCGGCCAATATGTTGGTCGATTTAGTATTGTCCTCGCCGTATCTGCTTGGATCGATGTCGCCGCCGCCCGTTATCAGGATGCCGTCCAATTCATCGAGATTTACTTGGAACTCCGGCACTATCGGCACGGGCGACCCCTCGGCCGATTCCACCCAACTGAAGTAATTCAGATATTTTTGTTCACGAAGTGCGAATGGGTTCGGCAGGGAGACTCCGATTGAGGGCTTACTCATGGCCGTCACTCACTTCCGCTTTGAAAACCGATCTTTTTGGTGTCAGCTCCTTGAATTTTAATCTCGCCGAAGCGGGACTCATACTTTTTGAGGTTGTCCTCAAGTGCTTTGAGGAGCATCTTGGCGTGCTGTGGCGTCATGATTATGCGGCTCATAACCTTAGCTTTAGATAGCCCGGGCATTACCCTCGCAAAATCCAACACAAATTCAGAAGCCGTGTGGTAGATCATCACAAAGTTCGAATAAGTCCCTATCCCTTTATCCTTTTCAACTTCAACTTCCAAAGGTTTTCCATTCGGCATTTTTCCTTCCTCCTATTTGAATTTTTTGGATTTTCCATCGCAAAAAGTCCGATATGTGTGTCGAAAAACTGGGTTTATCAAAAATGGAATTTTTGCACAATTAAGAACGGTGGCGAAGCGTTTTTATACGAACAAAACCGGTCTTTCAACAAACAAATGATTCAAAATTCTAACTCAAATTCTATACCTGCACCAAATCCGCCGAATCTGTCGCGCTCTCCATAGACTGCAAGTCCCTTTTTGACGAAGTATTTGACTTGAAATGTGTATCGTTCTACCGATTTCGGGTCGTAACTGTAACGGATGGTCATGTTTTTCGACGGCCTGAACCCTATTGTGAAGCTCGTGTAATTTCCCTGCCAAGGATCCAGTTGGAGCGAAAGTTCTGAAATACTAATGCCGTATGAAGCCAAAATGCGTCTGAGTTCCCTTGAAAATACCCCTTCCGCAAGGGTAAGGGCGCGCTGTCGGAGCAGATCGACATCGCTTGGCGCAAGTTGAAGCTCGGAAAACGGTTTTCCAAAAGCGATGAGCGAGATTATGTCCAACTTGTCCATAGGCGGTTCAGAGAACAAGTTTATTTCCGGATGTTTGAATGTTCCTAAAACGACAACTGTTACGAGCACTGTGTCGCAGACAAGGCCCTCAGCCTTTATGTAAATGTCAGGATTGAACTCCTTGCCACCTGTCAGAAGTATCTTGCCCTCAACGATGTCGAATGTCCGATCCAAGTAGTAGAATTTTCCGGAAAGAGCATTGAGTTCGCCGACCACGACCGTGTGAACCTCATCCTCCTTCGACATCACGATGTCGAGCGCAAGTTCCATCTCAAAGCTCGGATTGTAAACGAAGATGTTCCGTTTACCCGTTAGGTGGAACCTGTATCGGATGGGCGACGGGTGCGGCCGAGCGGAGCGTGTCCCGAACGGCATGTTTATGTAAGCCTCTTCAAAAGCTATGTCTCCGGTGATGAAAAGGTGCGGCACTTCGCCCTTGATCTGGATTGTGCCGTCACCGACAGCCATCATGTCAGGTGAGGGATAGAGAGGGAAGTCTTTGATTTCCATTGAGATGTCGGTTATAACCTTTCCATTTTCCACATAGGCCAAGCCTTTTGCGGTCAGGAATCCCTTGCTCGACTTCCCTGACATTGTGTCTATGTAAAAAGTGTCGCCCGAAAGCGTTATATCGACGTGAAAATCCGTCAAAGGCGAATTCGTCGGCAAAAACACGGCCTCCTTTGACTCTAAGGAGACCCAACCTGTCATGCGAGGCATAGGCTCAAGCCCTTCGACCTGAACCGAAAGCCTGACAAATCCATCGCCAAGAACGAGAAATTCATCAACAAAAGGTTTTACAATGTCGATCGCAAAACTGTCGGACACGACCGAAAATCGAAATGGTTCTTTGATTCGAGACAGGCGAAACGGCATGAAACTGAAGTCGATCGGTATCTCACCTGTGGCCTTGAATGTGGCGCCATCGCCGACCGTGAAGTCGTGGACCAAGAGGAGTCCGGTCGAATAAGACACTGCCGCACTTATGGTTTTACCTTCAAACGGCCTGAGCGCACCGTCCGCCACCTGTTCCACAAAGCCACGCTCAAAATCGATCGACTTGAATGTCCCAGAGAGGTTGACGATCGGGTCATCGATGTTCCCCTCCACCTGAAGGTTAAACTGGTCGAGGATACCATTGAAAGGAAGGAGTGCGGCGGTTCTGAACGCCGAAAAGTCTATGTGTTCGGCTGCGGCTGACAAATGGATCTTTTTTTCTTTCAAAGAGAACCCGAAGGAAAAGACCCCGTCAAAAAGCCTTGAATTCGGCAGTTCGGCATAGACCGAATCACCGACAACATCGACGGTTAACGGGAACGAATCGCTAAAACTCAGATTGTGGATGTGGAACGCCATGTGCCTCAACGACAATCGCTTTAAGTCTTTAAAACTGCTCCATGTCCCTTCCAAACGCAGGGAATCGGCCTGTCGGTGCGCCACGAACACAAAATCGTTGGTGTCAAGTCCGACATCGGAACGGAGTTTCACCCAGTCGAGTCGGGTCGGAATGCGTTCAATCCCTTCTGCCACGAGCGTAAGTTTTGCTGAATCCAGTGTGAAGGAAGCGTGTTCGACGGCCAACCTCGGAGTTCTGACCGATTTGACCTCGCCGTCGGCGGTTAACGACCTGATACTGCGGCCTTTGCCGTAGATCATGCCTGAAACCGCAACCGTCCCGTAGGACATCTTATGGATGCTGTTGAGTTCAAGCTGTTCGATTTTGAAAGCGAATTCATAGGAGAGCGTGCGAATGTCTATGCTGCCCGAAGCAACAGCCATGAGTTGGGGATCCTTTACCCTTAGTTTGGTGATATGCAAAACCCGCTGGTCAACGACATCAAAACTTCCCCGAATGTTTGAGAAAACGAAGTCTTTAAATCTCAATTTGAAGATGTCCACTTCCGATTGGAACCTATCCGGTGTCCCCCAGACCCTTCCCTGCCCTCTCAAAACGCCATCGCCCCTCAAATTCAGGTCAAATTTGTGCGTCGATAGATCGAAAGTTCCGCTTATATGAGCAAATTGTTCGTATGCCAAGAGTTTGAGAGAATCCAGGACGAGCACATCGTCGGGGGTAACACGTCCATGTCCATAGATCCAATCGAACTGCCTATCCTTTAGCTCCACATTCTGAACAAGGAACTCGAAGACACGGTTTGAGGGTTCAACTGATGTTCTCCCGCGTTCCACTGTAACATCTTGAAACTTCAACCCTTCCATCTCAGCGACGATCTCATCGTTTTGGAAATGCACCGTCAATTTTGAGACACGATTGCCTTCTGCGGATGAGAGATTTGTGACCACCAATCTGCTGTCGTTTATCAAGATGTCAAATTTTATGTGGGAGAAAGCTTTTTGCTTAGCCTCTAATTTGGGGATGGAGACTGCGAATTTTCCGATGAGTTTTCCTGCCAGCGATGACAAACTTCCGTCTATATCGCCGATTTGGACGGAAACTTGGTCTTTATATCTGAGCTTACCATTTTTGACATGAATTTTTTGGAGATCGAACGATCGACCGCCTTTTGCCCCGCCTTTTTTGAGGTGTATCTTCGAGATGTCTATGAAAAAACCTGAGAGATAGATGGACGAGACTGTCCCTTTGAAAATGCTTGGAATCAAGTAACTTATCCGTAAGGTGTCGGCCTGAAAGACCTCCCCTGCACGGAATTTTGTGAATTCAAAGCCCTTGAGGATGTTAAATCGATAGGACTGATAGGAGACGGGAGCACCAAGCGCCTCTCCTATCTTTTTGGGAATCTCGTTTTTGATCTTGAGATAAGAGACAATGAGAATTGTAAGAACGAAAACGGCAATAGAGGCGGTGATTTTCAGGGTTCGAGACATGAATTTTCATTCATACAACTTTTTGGACTTTTCTCAAGCATTTTGTGCACACCTTTACGCGGACCTTTTTGCCGTTTTTCATGATTGTTATCTTGTGGAGATTGGGCTTCCATTTCCTTTTAGTGAGATTATGAGCATGGCTCACTCTATGGCCGAACATGACGCCTTTTCCACAAATATCACACCGTGCTGCCATTTTCCCGCCTCCTTTTGGTTTATCTGGGGTCTCAAAAATGGGCGTTAAGTATAAAAACCGTGCTGAGGGGTGTCAAATTTATTTTGAAATCCCGGGGGCAAAAACATTTTGGAATCGCCCTTAACTCCGGGCACGCTGATCACTCTCCGCATCCGGCCAGCAAAATTCGTAAAATGAA
>QNDP01000023.1 GCA_003645975.1 Candidatus Hydrothermota bacterium
AGCACATCCGTGAGAATCTGGCGCACGACCGCAGCTTCGGCATGGGTATCGACGCCGGCATGGAATTGGATCGACGGGCTGCTCGTTGATTCATTGACTTTGATGGGTTTGAGTTTAAGTTCTTTTGTGAGTTCGACAAAAGGCGACCAGGTCTGCCCATCTGACTGCCAAACCATGCAGCCTTTTGACGAGTTGATAGCTGCTTTGACCACAGCCTTTTCGGCTTCGCGGAGGGCGAAAAAGCCAGCAAATATCACAAAATCGAAATCACCGAACGCTTCGGAGGGATGCTCGGTCGCAAATTCGGCAGCTTTCCTGTAAATCATTCCTCTCGTGAGGAATCCTTTGCGTTCAGCGACTTCCTCAAACGCCCTTTTCAATTTTGGAAGCTCGGTCCAAAGATGTTTGACTTTAACTTGGATGTCTTCGTATTCGGCGAGCGCTGGCAAATCCATAAGCTTTTCATTTGAAATGAGTTCTTGATCGAATTCCGTAAAGGCTGACGCCAGTTTAACGCCCCAAAAGGCGAATTCTCCGAAATCTTTGAATTCCTTAGCGATGGAAAATCCATTTTGCTGTGCGAGTTGGAAGATGACACTTGCGGCCTCAAGTGGACTCAAAATCCTGCCAAACGCCCCCGAAATTGTCGCAATCTCGGTCAAAAACTCCTCAATTTGGAATATCTTTGGCGGCACATACGGTTTGCGAAGCAATTCAAAGAGTTTTTGACGCAGATAAACGCTCGGCCTCCTGCCCGGAAAGACAACGGCTATGTTTGAAAAATCGTTGACGCCGAGCGAAATGAGGGCTTTCGCCACAAATTCGATCACATCGCTATCGAAAGGCAATTCGTAAATTCCAGCTTCAAGCATTACTTCAAACCTCTTCCAAAAGGCGGAAGCTATTATATCGCAAGGTCGGCGCCGATGAGTCTCTGTCGAGTCCGAGCTGCATCTGACGAGCAATCCGACACTTTGAGCCTTAAAATTGTGAACAATTACGGGAGGTCAACGAGATGCTCAGAAGGGTTCAGATCGGAAACTACAAATGCCTCAAACATGTGGATTTGTCCTTGAGCAATTTTCACATCCTCATAGGTCCAAATGGGAGCGGCAAATCGACTCTTATCGACGCCATCACCTTTGTCAGAGATGTCGTCTATCTCGGTGTAAAAGAGGCAGTTGAAAAACGAGTGGACACATTTTCAGAACTTACATGGCTTAAAAACGGCGAGGATATTGTCATTTCGATTGAATTATCTGTCCCAGAAGCTGTTACAAAATCAAGTTGGAATGCCATCCGATACGAGCTTCAGATAGGTTTCAGAGAGGAAACAGGTGTGTCGATTGTGAAGGAAAATCTCTGGATAATGCGCAACCATAAGGACTTACAGAATGCGAAAGCTTTTCCCATCTTCAAAACCCCATTTGACTTCATCACCCAAAAAAAGCCAAGGGATTGGAAACAGCCGATTTCCAGAGAGGCAAAAACCTATTTTCGAGCGGAATCCACAGATTGGGTAACCTATTTCGTGTTGCCGCCCGACCGTGCGGCTTTGAGCAGCTTACCTGAAGACAGAGAGCGATTTCCGGTTAGCCTTTGGTTCAGAGATTTTTTAGACAAAAAACTTGTCAAACTGCAACTTATTACCGAACGGATGCGGATGCCGTGTCCGCCTGACGCTCCATCGGTGTTTCAACCCGACGGTTCAAACCTTCCGAAAGTCTTGAGAAAAATGATGCGTGAGAACCCAAAAAAGTTTGAGAGTTGGAAAGCACACATCAAGACGGTATTTGAGGACCTTGATGACATAAAAATTGTTGTCAGAGAAGAGGATAGACGGTCATACATTGTCGCAAAATTCAAGAATTCGCTGGAAGCACCTTTATGGTTACTGTCAGATGGGACTTTGCGGTTCATGGCTTTGACTCTCATCCCGTATCTCGATGATTCCCATTCCGTTTATCTGATAGAAGAACCGGAAAACGGCATTCATCCCGTTGCGATTGAGAGCGTTTTCCAGGTGCTTTCAACCGCTCCTAAGAAGCAAGTGCTTATTGCGACACATTCCCCGATGTTTTTGGCGCTCGCAGAACCCGGTCAGCTCCTTTGCTTCTCAAAAAGCGAGGATGGAAGCGTCCAAGTGGTTTCAGGAGATAAGCATCCGGCACTCAAAAACTGGAAGCGAGACATGTCGCTCGACTTGCTTTTCGCATCGGGGGTTCTGTGATGAAGGAACTCGATTTGATCGTCGTAGCAGCGGACAAGGACATCTCCGAAGCCATGAAGTCGCTTCTGAGACATCGAGCTAAGGCATTGAAAATCCGAAAGATTGACTTCCACATCATCAAGCACAGTCGTCATGACCCCGGCATCCGAAAAGACGCAGCAGTGGAACTCTTGAGGCCATATCTGAACCTTGCGAAATATGCTCTCGTGATTTTTGACTACGAAGGCAGTGGCGAAAGGTCTAAGTCCCCCAGAGAATTGGAGAGACATTTGGAGAAATTACTCGAAAGGAATGGCTGGAAAGGGCGCGCCAGCGTGATAGCCATTGACCCAGAATTTGAAATCTGGCTCTGGAAAGGCCCTCATTCCCTCGCAAAAGCGCTCGGAATCGAACCCCATCGACTTTCAAATTGGCTTGAAGAGCAAGGAATAAGCCTGAACGAAAAGCCCGACAGGCCCAAAGAGCTCTTTGACAAAATCTTGAAGGAACTCCTCGATGAGCCGCACTCGTCGGGCAAAATCGGGAAGCTGGCGACCGAAATCGATTTGAAAGGCTGCAAGGATCGAAGTTTTAGGAAATTAAGGCAAAAGTTGAGAGAATGGTTTGGAGAGGAGAAGGTTGACAATGTCCCTTGAGTCAAAGTGTTCCAAAAAATGACAGGAGGTCAACGAGATGCCGAAATACAACCTCATCGATTTGACGATCAACAAAGAGCAGCTTGAAAAAACCGTTCAGCGTTGTCGGGAGCGTAACATCATCATCCCAACATTCAAACAGATGAAAAATCCAGAACTCATCCCGCAAAAGATCAAGGATGAGCTCAAAAACATCGGCCTTTGGGATGTGCATCCGCGAAACCTCTTCAGAATAACTTGGAAAAACGAGCCTGTGCCGTTTGGAGGCGGCTTTGGCAAGGTGAACTACATGGTGTTGCCGAGTGAGTTAACCGGTGTCCCTGCCAAGATCATCGCACTGGTAGGCAAATGGTTTCCGACAGGCGCCCATAAGGTCGGGGCTACTTTCGGATGCCTCGTGCCAAGACTTATCACAGGCCAATTTGACCCGACACGCCACAAAGCCGTCTGGCCGTCAACAGGAAATTACTGTCGTGGAGGCGCTTATGTCTCCGCACTGCTCGCCTGCGAATCGATCGCTATTCTGCCGGAAGGAATGAGCAAAGAACGGTTCGACTGGCTTGCGAACATCGCCGGTGAGGTCGTCAAGACACCCGGTTCGGAAAGTAATGTCAAGGAAATTTTTGACAAATGCTGGGAACTGCGGCGCACGCGCGACGATGTGGTCATCTTCAATCAGTTCGATGAGTTCGGCAACCACCTTTGGCACTATGTGGTAACAGGTAGCGCAATGGAGGAGGTGCTTGCGGAGGTCATGAGCGATTCCGATGAGTTTGTCGGCACGGTTCTATCTTCCGGTTCTTCAGGAACTTTGGGATGCGCCGACTACCTCAAAGAGAAGTTCCCGACATCGAAACTTGCGGTCGGCGAGGCGCTGCAATGCCCGACATTGCTCTACAACGGCTATGGAGCACACCGAATTGAGGGAATCGGAGACAAACATGTCCCCTGGATTCACAATGTTCGCAACACAGACATGGTGATCGGACTCGACGATGAGGTTACAATCCGCTTGCTGCGGCTCTTCAACGAACCCATTGGCAGAGATTACCTTGAGGAACAGGGTGTGCCTGCCGAGATCGTCCGGTCGCTCGATCTGCTCGGTATCTCATCGATCGGAAATGTTGTGGCATCAATAAAATTTGCGAAGTATTTCGAGCTCACGAAGAACGATGTAATCTTCACGGTGTTCACCGATTCAATGGAACTTTACGGTTCAAGGCTGAAGGAATTGGAAGAGGAGCGCGGCAAATACACTCGTGAGCAGGCCGCCAAGGACTTCGACATGCTCATGAATCTCTCGATCGAGCATGTCCTCGAACTACGGCATTACGATAAGAAGCGCATCCACAACCTCAAATATTTCACATGGATTGAACAACAAGGGAAGCCAATCGAGGAACTTAACGCTCAATGGTATGACTGGAAAGCCTATTGGGGCAGCGTCCACGAGATAACCGACAAAATCGACCAACTGATCGAGGAGTTCAACGACCGAGTCGGACTGATCCACAACCTTTAGACGAGGAGTTCTACATCAGAGACCAACCTATCCGCATCAGCACAGGCACAAGGAACATGTCAAGGAACAGGAGGCCCACGATTGCGATCACCGGTGAGAGGTCAAAATAACCGATGAACGGCCTGAATATGCGCCGAATTGGGTTCAAGATGATGTTCGCCAAGAATTTTACGACTAACGCCTGCGGAAAGTGATGATAGAACCTTGTCCACGAAAAGATTGCGTCGATTATCAGCACCCAGATCGAGATGTTGATCAGGATATGCAGGATTTTCGACAAAGCCACAAAAAATTGCCCGATGATGAACATGGCTAAATCTCCGTAACTGCTTGTTCAAAGAGATACCTTTTAATTTTTCTCGTCGTTGTCTTCGGGAACTCCTCATATCGGAGACTGAATCGCTTCGGCCGCTTGTAGGGTGCAAGGGACTCCGAAAGCCGTTTGATCTCCTCCGCAATGACCCTTCGGATATGAGTCTCATCGGGTGATTGAATGCCTTCCTTAGCGAAATATTCGTCAAGTTTGTCGAAATTCGGATAGACAATTGCCTGAAGCTCAGGTTCGCCGGTGTGCGGATTTGCGCCCATGAGAACCAAGACCTCCTCAATGAAGGGCGATTGAAGCAGAATCTCTTCGACCTCTTCGGGATAGATGTTTTTGCCGCCTTTGGTAACGATAACCGATTTTTTGCGGCCGGTGATGTAGAGATAGCCGTCGGCATCAAAATAGCCCAGATCTCCAGTCAGAAACCAACCATCATCTGTAAAGGCCGCTTTCGTGGCCTTCTCGTTTTTGTAATATCCAATCATGACATTCGGACCTTTCGCAGCTATTTCGCCGATTCCCTCGATGTTCGGCTCGATGATCTTTATCTGCACGCCGGGCAAGGGCAGCCCGACCGATGCATTTCGGGGACAGCACGGTGGGTTAACCGTCAACACAGGTGCAGTCTCGGAAAGTCCATAACCCTGAAGGATGGGGAATCCCAGATCCTCCAACCCCTTAGAGACCCATCTCGGGAGAGCTGCGCCACCGCTCACGATGTAGCGCATCTTGTCGAGACCGAGCTTTGCACGCACGCTCTTGAGCAGAGCTTTTGATGCCCTCTTTTGCCCCAAAATCGGGTTTAACACACGACTTGTGCCCAACAACGCATTGAAAAGCATGCGCTTAGGCAGGGCGGCCTTCCTAACCTCACGCAAAATGCCCTCATAAATTTTTTCAAGCAGCAAAGGCACTACGAGCAAGAATGTCGGCCTCACAGCAGTCATGTCCTCACGCAAAACCCTGGATTTGAGCGAACGGGCGAATACTATGGTCGAACCGGCGTTTATTGGATTCAGGAAGCCGGCCGTCGCCTCGAAAACATGGTGAATAGGCAAAACCGAGAAGAAGGTATCCCCGACAGAGAAGATGAAAACTTGATACATAGCGTCGATGTTGGACGCTATGTTCTTCTGCGTCAGCATGACCCCTTTGGAGACGCCGGTTGTGCCTGAGGTGTAAAGGATTACAGCGAGGTCGTCGAGCGAGACATCCTCGTGGGGTATCCCGGATTTGACCTCTTCGAGGATGGCAGGGATGTCGTTCAAATCGCCGTTTGTGGGATCCATCGAAATGACAAGTTCCAGCGTGTCGAGCTCATCTGCGATCTCTTGAATGACATCCAAAAATCTCTCGGAAGCGAAAACAGCTTTGACATCGCCTTCGTAGATGATGTGCTTGAGTTCAGTTTTGGTAAGTTTTGGGTCAAGAGGGACGACAACGCCGCCGATCCATTGAATTGCAAGGTAACTCATGCACCATTCCGGTCGGTTTTCGCCGATCACGCTGATGTGGTCGCCTTTTTTGAAACCCTTCTTTTTCAAAAATGCCGCCAATCTTTGCACGATGTCGAGCAGTTCGCGATACGAGAATTTCTCCCATCGCTTGCCACGCCGCATCTGCATCGATATTGCATCGCCGCATTCGGCGGCACTCCTGACCAACATCTCTGGAATGGTTACCCATCCCTTACCTTCTCTGACTATTGGCATCTGCATAAGTTCTGACCCTCCGTTTGGCGGCGTTTATTTTACAGCAAAGGGATTTATCACAAAATTCGTTCTGCCACAATATTTAGCGCAATTTTTGTTGGACTATTTGATTTTTTGAAATTTGATAACCTTTTGCCCACCGCTCCATCTGGCTCGGAAAAAGTAAATTCCACATGGCAAACTACTTATGTCGATCGAGGAATGCCTGTTGGACAGGACACCATTCCCGACTACACGTCCGTCAATCCCATAGATTTCGTAGTCGAGGAAATCATCAGACGGATTTTCGACCTCAATCTCAAGCTTTTTAACTGCCACAGAGGGAGTAATTTTAACCTCAAAGCGAGACCTTGGTTCGGCGCCCGTGCCCTCCCGCACGCTCATCCGTGTTGTGTCGAACCCGGCATAGACATCTTGAGTGCCTTCTCGTGTGTCCGTCCAAACAGCTATGATGCGCCCGCGATACACATCGAGGCCGATGTATTCTCCGATAAGGCCGGCTTTGCAGCCAGCGGACGGGTCGGATGAAACCGATGTAATGCGGACATTCGGCGTCCATGTCTCACCGCCGTCAAACGACTGCGTCATGTATAGATCCATCAACAAATTGTTTGGATCGTTTCGCCTGTCATAAAAAATCACGGTTATCGTGCCCTCTTGATCGACATCGAGCCATGGATGGAACTGGTCAGTGCGGCTTGTGATTGGGTCGTCGTTCAACCGAATCGGATCGCTCCAAGTTGTCCCTCCATCGGTCGATTTGATGAAAAAGATGTCATGATCGCCTTGAAGATTTTCATCGGAATAAGCTATGTAAAGGTTGCCTCTGTAAGGACTTTCAGGACTGATGTCCGCATCCATCGCAGGGTAAGCGAACACGGTAAGCTGTGGCTCAATATACCCGTAAGGAAAGCGAATCGGTTGGATGACAAGGGGTTGGGTGAAGGATTGGCCACCATCAAGCGATTTCGCCAATTTTAACTGATAGGAGCTCAGATCGACCCATGCGACATAGACGACACCGCTATCGCCGACGACTGGCACAGGCCATTGGACACTGTGAAAATCTTCGGAAATTTGCAGCGGCTCAGACCAAGTCATCCCACCGTCGGTCGAACGTGAGACTAAGATTCTTGTGCTCCAAAACCTTGTCCAAACGACATAGAGATTGCCCTTGAACGGTGAGTTTGGCACTCTATCGCAAGCTATGAGTTCTTTGTCCTCAAAAACATTTGGGACACCGGATATAACCTCATAAGGACCAAGCCAGTTCATGCCGCCGTCGAGGGATTTGAACACAAAGATTCCGGATTCGTCGAAGTTTTCAGTCAACGCAAGCACTACCGCATAGAAATTTCCAGAATCATCGACAGTGATTCCGGGGTCGCTGTCCCATGGATAAGGTGTGCCGACAAAGAGGTCATCGTGCCATGTTGCCCCGCCGTCGAACGAGTATCCGTAGCCGACCCTTCGGTAGCCGAGCCTAAAATCGCGCCATACAGCCACTATGTTCATGGAGTCAAGTGGGTTATAAACGACCTGTTCCTCGTTTTGGATGTTAGTTGCATCGCTGTTGATCCGAAGGTTAAGGAAGTCTGTGATGGCTGTATCTGGGAGGGATTTACCGACATTTTCAGGAGCGCAAGACCTTAGAAGTCTCTCATCCCTAAGCTCATCTGGGGCTATTTGGGATAGAATAATAGCTGACAACAAAATGTTCAACATAGCTCTATCCTCCATAGGTTTAAAAAATCGGCGAAAAATGTATGCATTATAATTATCCTACAATGAGCAGTATAGTCCGAGACATAAGAGTAAAGGAATATTTGACGATTAAGGAAGCGAGTAGATGGCTTTCTAAGTTGATGAACAAAAAAATCACTCCTTCAAACATTTCCTATCTTATTCAATATGGCCGCATCAACAAATACAAAGAAAATGGTCTTGTAGTTGTCAAAAAATCCGAGTTGTTGTCATATTATCGAGAATTTTTTGATAAACGGAAAATCGAATGGAAAAGGCAATTAGGCGAAGATTTAAATTGGGCACTTTCATTTGACCATGTCCCAGAACGTGAAAGGACCAAGCATGTTCATAGGCTTCATCCTTACAAAGGCAAGTTTATTCCACAACTTGTGGAATATTTTCTTGACGAACATACGGACAACTTCAAAAAACAGGTGTATTTTCATAAAGGCGATATAGTGCTTGATCCATTTGTCGGCAGTGGAACTACCCTTGTGCAAGCGAATGAGTTAGGGATCCATGCGATCGGAATAGATATTTCTGCGTTTAACTGTTTGATTTCCAATGTGAAAGTTACAAAGGTAAGTTTTTATAACTTACACAAAGTCATATCCACCCTAACCCAAAAATTGAAAAACTTTGTTGCCCAACATAAAAACTTGCTCTTCGAGGAAGAGCTGAACGCCAAGCTCAACGCATTCAATGAACAATACTTCCCTTCCCCAGATTTCAAAATAAAAGTCAGGAGAGGCGAAATCGATGAATTCGAATATGGACGGCAAAAACTTAAAGATTTTATGCCTATTTACAGGTCATTAGTTCAAAAATACAAAATAAAAGTGCGAGAGGAAAATGCTGTTTCATTTATGGAAAGGTGGTTTACAGTTCCTGTGCGTAAGGAATTGGAATTCATGAGGGAGCAGATCCTTAAAATCGAAGATACCAAAATTAGGAATGTTTTAATTGTGATCTTGAGCAGAACGGCCAGGTCATGTCGTGCAACAACACATTCGGATCTAGCCACTTTAAGGGAACCAGTTTATGAGCCTTATTATTGCAAAAAACACGGCAAAATTTGTAAACCCCTGTTTTCTATATTGACTTGGTGGAATCGATACACAAAGGACACATTGAAAAGGCTCGCCGAATTCGACCGTTTGCGAACAGACACTTTCCAAATAGCCCTTCAAGGAGATGCCCGCACAATAGACATTCTGGCGGAATTAGAGATCCATCATCCTCAACTTGCAAAACTTGTCAAGGAGAAAAAAATAAGGGGAATTTTTACAAGTCCTCCTTACGTGGGACTTATAGATTATCACGAGCAGCATGCTTACGCTTATGAACTCTTTGGATTTAAAAGAATGGACGAGTTAGAAATAGGACCTCTTTTTAAAGGTCAAGGAGCCGAGGCACGTCGAGAATATGTCATCGGGATTGCTCAAGCTCTCCTAAACGTCAAAAGATTCCTTCAAAAAGATTACGATATATTCATTGTTGCTAACGACAAATTCAATTTGTATCCGTTGATAGCGGAAAAAGCTGGAATGCAAATAGTTCAAGAGTTTAAACGCCCAGTTTTGAACAGGGTCGAGAAGGATAGAGGAGCTTATGCAGAAAAAATTTTCCACCTAAAGGAGAAAAGCTGATGAGTCTCTCCAAAAAACAAATTGCGGAAATTGAAGCCACTATAATCAAAAGTATTCGGAAAAAATTGAGGTCATACAAACCCGAAACAAAATCGATGCCTTTCCATTACAGATTGTTAGGTAAAGATCGAATGGCACTGTTTTCTTTTATTCACTCACTTAACACCACCTTTGGGACATCGATTTTTGAGCCTGTAGCTATCACTTTGGCCAAATTTAACTTTCCGAAAGCAGAAAGGGGCTACAAACTCGGCGGCTTCATAAGTGAAGAGGCACAAAAAGTTATACAAACTATAATCAACGAACTTACAGTGAGAGTCAGAAATCCTGATAAGTTGCAAGAGATTGAACTCATTCGGAAGGTTGCAACGAAAGGGAAAATGAACCGTATAAAGATAGTTAGGGTGGATGTCTATCTTGAGGACGCCAATGGTGAGATCCATTTGTTTGACATAAAGACAGCCAAGCCTAACATCAGCAATTTTAGGGACTTTAAACGAACGCTTCTGGAATGGGTCGCCATAGTTTTGGCTGAAAATCCAAATGCCAAGGTTCATTCCTATATCGCTATTCCTTACAACCCTTATGAGCCA
>QNDP01000024.1 GCA_003645975.1 Candidatus Hydrothermota bacterium
TCAGGCGGAAGGTTGATGAAATGGATTTCACGGGCGCCACGCCCGAACCGTATCGATGGATCTTTCAATTCCCACTCGGCTGCAACAATATACGGATTCGGAACGACCGCTATTTTGTCGAGATTGGACTTGATGTCGGACTCAGATGTAGTCGCACCGTGCGCCATGAATACGATCGTATCCTTCTCGGAGAACGGTTTTTTGATGTGGATGTAGATTACCTCGCCGGGTCCCGGCGGCACGGTGTCCTCTCCAGCAGGCACCTCAAAGTAAACTTTCCAACTTGGGAAGTGTGTCTCTGGATTGACAAGAAACAGCACATCACCGCCTTCACCGGGGAAGTTGATGATGGTGTCGCCGGGTGTCCTGCCGAGACTGTCCTTGTCAGAGAAGAACCAAGCGGTGTCCTCTACACGCTCATCGCCGACGATTCTCCATACACGGAAATAAGACGGCACCAGCGCCCCGCTGTAATAGACCCATCCAAGTGTGTCGCCAGGCGTTCCGAATTCAATTTCGTAATCCGCAGGATACGGCATCGCTCTCGGCGCAAAGTCAACGACAGGCTCAAATGTGGTCGATGTCCTCGATGTCCAATAAGCTGTATCCGGTAAAAGTGAGTCGTTGGTGATGATCAGCCTTATTCCGTCGAAGATCGGACCGGCATCCTCGCCGTGTATGTATCTGTTTTGGCTGATGAGATTTACAGGGTTTTCTGGATCGGTGATGTCATCGACATTGTAGGTTATCTCGGCGTCAGTGTTGAATGTTACGCGATACACATGGCCGTCCTTGATGTCATCGTAAACCAGAACACAGGGCTGAACCTCACCTGTCCCGATGCGGTTGGAAAGTGTATCAAGAAACTCGACTTCTGGCGGAATGTAACCGATTGCAGGTGCGTTTGGAATGACCTCAACTGCGCTCGGGTTGTTGTCGATCGTGAAGGCCGTCTGAAGCGGCGGAAGTTCAAGGGTAACATTCTCTTTGGAATAGGCCGTTACGACATACCAGTAATGTTTGCCGTTCACAACGGTGGTGTCGGTCCAAGAGTGCTGGAGGCCAGTGTCATCGCCGAGATAAAACCTTGCGCCGTTGACATCGACCTGAGCGAGTCCGAACACGGAATCGACAAGGTCAAATTGTGCAATTGGCTCCCAATAGACCACACGGCCATAGGCATCGGTTATCGGGTCGCCCCAATTGACTCCCCTATCCTCACTTCGGTAAATAGCGTAACCTTCAAAGTTTGCGGACCTTTCGGCCGCATCGTCCCAGTAGAGCGTTACCTGACCGTCGCCTGCTCTGGCATAGACCGTCGGCGTCTCAGGTGGACGAGGGAACTGGTAGTTCATGTTGTAAATCTCTTGTGCCTTAGCGGCGTTGTCGTAGAGGTCGTCCCAATCCTCGCCCATTATGAGCGCAATCGAATAGCGTTGGGACTCACCGGGTTCAAGGCTGAAATAACCCGAACCGAAAACCGTGATGTAGTCGCCCATCGGCACGCTGTCAGCGAACGAATCCGGGGTCATCAACGCCCACATCTCGTTGTCCTGTGCTGCGAAATAGCTGCCGTATGCGAAGAACATGGCGGATGTGAGTCCAAGCTCGTCTTTTTCATCGACATCCATCATATCGAAATTCGGCTCACCCCAATCTGGCACTTGGTTGCCCTCGCCCTCGTCGCCAGTGCCTGCTATGCCATCCCGACCGACATCGTCGCGCCAGAAGCCCGATGTGCTGTCCCAGTCGTGGTCATTGTCTATCATGTCATACATGCTCTCGTCCACCATGCCGTCGCCGTCGTTGTCGATGCCATCGTCATCGATGCCAGGACTTTCAAGGAACTTGAACGCCAGCATGCCACACAGATAAGGCTGACCGTCAGCACCGCGCCCATAGCCATCGTTGTCAAACGAAATCACCATGTTGTTTTCGCGGTCAAATGTGTAACGGTCATCGTTGAAGTCGCTTCCGGGACCGCCGATTCTGAAGTCGCCGAACATCCCAACAACCACCGTGTCGAGAGTTTTGTTTGAGATGTTTGTAACCTTGTAGGAAAGAATGATCACATCCTCGACCGGCAGCGCAGCCCATTGATAGCCACGAAATTCGACCTGAATCCCGATCCCGTGAAGCCCGTTTCCGGGGTCGTATTCCGGATTGCCATAGGGGTTGCCCGGCAGGAACTCGATGTTGCCCTCATCGGTCATCACGAAGTAACTCTCCTCATCGGCAACGGTTACAGGGATGACGGAATCGACATCGCCGAACCTCGTTTTCCGAGTAAAGGCGCCCGGCCAATAGCCGTCGGTTCCGCCCGGCAGGTCGTAGATTGTGTCGCCGAAAACAGTTACGAATGGCGGCCACACATCAGGCCATGTCTGAGGCCTTGTCGAAAATGCAAAGGTGTCCTGAAGCGGATTGGCGTAGCCCGGCAGCGGCTCGAAGTCCTCATCACCACCGTCCTGAACCGGATCATCGACGATCGGAATCCAGACGCTGTCGCCCGTTGTCGGATTGTAGGCGCGCACTTTTGCGCCTATCAGCGGTGCGACCTCGTAGATGTATTCGTGGCCGGAATATGCAGGCCATTCAAGTCGTGGACATGGATCCACACGGTCAGGACCGCCCAACGGCCCGAAATTGAACATTTTGATCCTGATCTTGTTGCCCTGATGGATGCCCATCTTGCGGTCTTGGACGCCTTTTTGGCCGATGGTAGCGCCCTTGCCGATCTGCTCAGGCGTCAACTTGTCTAACTGCTCTTTGCTCATGTATTTTTGGCCGGGCACGCCAGCCCAAAGCTCAAAAGAGACGATGAGAGCAAAGAGCGAAAGGAGAGAAATGCGCCGAAACATCGCTAATGCCTCCTATTTTCAACACATTAGAAGTTGAGGGAGAAGCCTATACGGACTTGGCGCGGCGAGCTGAAGTAGTGCGGCCGCTGATAGTAGCCCGGCTCATGCCCCTCAAGCACATTGTTCGTGTAAGTCGCTCTGCCCGTGTCGGTAAAGACTATCAGCTCGTTCAACCTATCGGTCAGGTTATAGACCTTGATGAACACGGAGCCGGTGATCCGTTTCGTGATCTTAAAGTATTTCGTGGCGTAAAGGTCCATCGAGAAACGAGAAGGTTTGCGCGCCGAATTCTCGTCGCCGATGCGGTTGCCGTTGCGATCGGTCGGTGTGTAAGGCAGTCCGCTGCCGTAAGTTGCCGTAACCGTGATGTCAAAATTCTGCGGCACGCGATAGCTCAAAACACCGGTGATCTTGTGGCGCTCATCCCATGCCAGTGGAACGAGTTTCTTGGGCGGCTCGACGCCGTGTCTCAGGTCGGAGAAGAGGTCGCGCGGATACGAGTTCGTGCCCTCTGCTATCTGATAGGTGTAGTCGATTTCGCCCGAAATACGGCCTATGTTCCTGAATTTCACGAAGAAGGAGATGCCGCGCACATTGCCATAGTCCTTGTTGATGTAGGTCGTGTAATGGTCGCCTGCGACATAGGTCGGCATAAGTTTCGTCGCAACAAGGTCGCGGATGTCCTTGTAGTAACCGATGACCTCAAGCCCGAACTTATCGCCGATGCCCTGCTTGAATCCGACCTCGTAGGCGATCGTCCTCTGAGGCTTTAGGTCTGGATTGCCGAGATATGTGCGGTTCGCTTTGGTCGCCCATTCAAATTCAGAATTTCGATAGAGATAGTAAAGGTTCGGCCTCTGGAAGAAGTAGCCGTAGGAGAAGTGGAACACACCGGATTCCGAGATCGGGAACGCCAGGCCGAATCTCGGCGAGACCTGCCATTTCGGATCGGCGTCGCGATAGCCGGGGAACGGACCGCGCGCAGTATCCCAGATCATCGGACTCGGCGCACTATCGTCAACCCAGACTTTCCATTTCGGATCGAAATAGTCGAACCTCACACCTGCGTTGATGATGATGTCTTTGAATTCCATCTTGTCCTGCACATAGGCCGCAAACTCGTAGGGGTAATGCGTGAACTTGTTCATGTAGTAAGTCGTATCGGATACGGGCGGGTCTTCGTAAGGTCGATTGACCGTCATCTCAAGAAAATCGATTTTGTGGTTTGTGTATTCGATGCCGGCCTTGACCAAGTGCACGTTGGTCAACTGACTTGAGACATCAATTTTGTAGATGTAGGTGTAGGTCTTGCGGTTATACCAATATTGAGAGATGCCGCCTTTGTAAAATTCGCCGCGTGAAAGCAGATAGGCGAAATACGGGTAGAGATAGCCGAGCGAGTGCTCATCCTCATAAACAAACTGCTTGATGTTGTGCAAGCTGTAGCTGAACCTGAAGGATGCCCATGTCTTCGGACTGAACACATAGTTGACGCCGAGAATATGCTGACGGCCGATGTTGATCGAATGCGGCTCGGCCAAAGGCTCGTATCTCAACGAATGGATGTAAACCCGACTGTGCCTCCACGAATAGAAGTTGGATGTGAAGACCTTAATGGAACTCGTCGGCTTGTAAGTCAACTTGAAGCTGTAAGAGAGTTCGGAATACGGGTTCATCGACACCCATTCGCCGTCGCCATGACCGAGATAAAGTCCGAGCGTAGTGTCGTAATGAGAATCTGTTGGAAGATAAAGGTTTCTGCCGTAAATTGCGCCTTCACGGGAGTAACGGCGGCCACCGAAGAAGAAATTGAGCTTGTCCCCTTTGAGGAACGGGAATGGTCCTGAGACGCTCCAGCGGACATCGGTCAGCGAGAACGGGTCAAACGATTTGAACGGATGCGGCGGATTCTCAAAGTGTTTCTTTGAAAGCTCTTGGAACTCAGCGACACGCTCAGGGTCAAGTGTGGTATCCGAAAGGTCAACCTCTTCGATTTTGTCCACTATCGGCGACGGGACAAATACGAAGATATCGTCATGTGTGCTCAGGTAGTCGCCGAAAGCGACGGTCGTATTGCCCGTCAATGTGCGGCCACCCTCATCGGTAACGATGTTGACAACACCGGACATAGCATTTCCGTATTCCGCATTGAAAGTTCCTGCCACCAAGTCCATCTGTTTGATAAGGTTGGTCGGGACTCGGATGTTCGTGCCGAGACCATAGGGGTCAACGATCGGGATTCCATCGACGATATAAAGCACCTCACCGGAGCGGCCGCCGCGCACATGGATCGAGCCAGAGGCATCGACAGTTATGCCCGCCTTCTTCGTTAAGATGTCACCGACACTCTCGACAGGCAGTGTTTTGATCTCCTCTTTGCTTGTAGTGATAACGCTCGAAGTTATGTCCTTTTTGACGATCGGCTCCCTTGCGGTAACAACAATTGCTTCGGCCTGAATAGCTTCGGGTTTAAGTCGGAAGTTCAATTCGGTGGTCTGGTCGGCATAGACTTTGACATTTTTGACCACCATAGGGGCGTAGCTCAGCATGGTAGCTTTGACGGTGTAAGTGCCCGGCGGAATGTTGACTATGACATAAAAACCGTCAACATCAGTTGCAGCACCGAGATTTGTGCCCTCAATAATCACATTTGCGCCGGGCAGTGGCTCTCCGGTCTGGGCGTCATAAACGACGCCCTTCAGCTTACCCGTTTCGCCCGCCCAAAGTGTTGTGGCCGTGCAAAATGCGACCACAAGGGCGAGCAATACCACAAAAATTGACCGCCTCATATTGACCTCCTATTGTCGATTTTTGGAAAAATATGGAAGGTTGCTGTTTGATGGCATCATGGCAGTGTATCCACTGCTACAGTGTCAACTGTTATAAGCGATTCGGCGGTGGTCTCCAAGAACGCAGGCAGCTCGATGTCTCCTACATCCACCACTTCACCTTCATCGACATCAAACTCATCGGTGAACACAGAGTCAAATGTGGCGGTTTGGGTCTCAACAACCTGCTCAAGCACACTCACAATCGTATAGACTATCGTGTCAGGTGTGGCTATGACAGTGTCGGTCACAGTGTCGATTGCCACCGGAGGGTCATAATAGGTTGTATCACAAAGCAGAGTTATGGGCTCGCTCTTCGCTTTTATCTTGTAAGTTCGTGGAAACACGGACAGCTCAAAGTAACCGGACGAATCGGTCTTTGTGGAGCGATGTGGTGGAAATGTGGAGACATCGGCATCAGGGACTGGTTGGAGTCCCAGCGTGTCCACACCAAAGTTCGACACCACATGTCCCCGTATTGTGCCATCTTCAGGCGTCTCTATCTTTTCCATGCAACTTACTCCCACTAACAATGCTATCCCTATGATTACCAAGAACTTGTTCATGCTTGGCCTCCTATTTGGCAAGCTATTTTAAATTCGTGGGTAAGGGTTGTCAAATCGAGTTAGGCTTCAAAAAATTCTTAATGCCAACGGGATGCGCCCAATCCAACACGAAATTTTCAAACTCACAACTTGATGAAAGGCTTGATCCGTTCAAATTTCTTAGGACCTATCCCTTTGACATTCAATAATTCATCTATGCTCCTGAATCCACCCCTGCGCTCGCGATAGGCGATTATCCGTTCCGCAATCTTGGGACCTATGCCCGGTAACGCCTCAAGTTCCGCCTGCGTCGCCGTGTTGATGTTCACCGAAAGGTTTGACTTTATTTTGACATCAGGTTTCGGCCCTGCGGTCAAACTATCAGTGTCAGCCAAGATAACGCTGGTGCGATGTGTTGGCTTGGGCATCGACAGCTTAACACTTCGATTGTTGAACACGATGCCAAATGCAAGCGATGTAAGGACAAAGATGAGAACAGTTAACTCCACTTTGGCAGGATAAAGTTCCGTGAACAAAAAACTTTTAACTTTATCAGAAATTGAGGACCACATTTGCGTTTAACATGGTGCTTGTAAATGTCCTTTTCGTCGTTTTGTCTGTTGTGGAAGTCCTTCTAAATTCGAGTCTTCCAGTGATATTCCGTGTAAATCGATATTGTGCGTTGAATGTGAGTTCACGAGAACTACTTCCGGATATAAGTCCAGCCTGTTCAGTTGTCTGATCCGTGATTCTGTAAATCAGATTGAATGTAACCTCACTTTTCAGGCTGAGGGAGCCAATAAATGGCAGTTTTATACCCTCAGCACGACGAAGCGTGTAACTCAAATTGGACGAGATGTTCCAAGTCCTTGTGTTAGATGACGGCTGACGGAATGTGAAGACCTCCTCCTTTGTCCAACTCATGCTGCCATCGAGGTTCCATGTGAGGCTATTTTTAAACGATGTCCTCAAAGATGGGGTCAATGTGTGTTCTGTGCTACGGGAGTCAGGCGTTGATCGGCCGACAGGCCCTCTTTCCGTTACCCTTCTGGAATAGCTCAATCCCAATGTCATCGAACTGAAAATTTTATTTGCGTATGGGATGATTTGATAAATCTGCGAAAAACTTGTGCTCAAATTCGGCCAAGTGAAAGTCCTCGTTACGAATTCGCCGCTCGAGGGCGAAAAGCTGTGTGATATGTTCAGATCGCCCTGATAATTCAATGACAGACGCGGAAGGGCGATGCGGCCGCTAATGCGATAACTTTCGTTTATGCGCTTGCTGTTGCGCGTGTCAGTAAATAGGTCGATTCCGGGGTCCGACCTCAAACCCAACCTGAAACGCACATCGGGACGGTGTGTGATGTAGTAAAAACTATAACTCCTTGTGTTGGAATAGCTAAGTGAGGGCGCAGGAAACATGTTGACAAATCGAGAGACATAATATCCGAACATCTTCAGGAAGTTTGAAGTGTCCTTCCGGAACCCTCTGAGAAACTTCAACGGATCAACGCTCGATGACACGGAGAAGTTGGTCGTCTGGGTTATGTTCTTGTAACGGAAGCTTGTGTCGCTCAGTTGAGTTCGGGCATTTGGAATCTGTTCGTTGTAAACCGCGCTTGCGTTCAAATTCGGTGAGATTAGGCCGAAAAAGTTCAGGTTCAGCCTACCGCTAAGCTCCTCACGCATGGAAACTTGTTTGCCCCAGCGCTCCCTGCCGAATGCCATGTTGTATTCCTGGCGCTGCTTGTAGGAGAAAGTTAAGTTGTTTATCGGTGAGAATGAGGCATTTCCATCGAAAGAGAGTATCTCGGAGGGCAGCGGTTTGGTGATGATATGGCTTTGTTTGTCGTAGGTTAGCGACGAATCGTATGAGTAGGTTGTTGATATGCTAAAGTTTGAAAGCCAGAACCTGAAATCCTTGCCCAAGATCTTGATCGGCCTAAAGCCCGGTGAGTAGTTGTAAGACACGCCTACACTTCTGTGCAGGCTGTATCGATAGCGGAGTGGACTCGTGCTGATGTTCTCTCTCATCGATGCATTTAAGTCCCAAGCACTCAAGAGCATCTTAGCAAGTTCAGACCTTGAGCCGCTTTTTCTGAGGCGGAAACTCGCCTCACGGGAATAATCGATTTGGCGCTGTTGACGCATCTCGTCCTTCGTCAAAATGATGTCGGAACCCGTGAGATACTTGGGATAAGAGTAACTTCCGGATACTCTGAAACTGAGTGGGATTGAGAATCCCCATCTTTGAGGCAGCAAAAGCTTCTGGAGATTCACGGATGTGTTGATTTGATAGCTTGTTGTCAAGCTGCGGGACGGCCGTGTTTCGCTAAGTGAGCGAAACTCAGGGTCTCGCCTCTGGATGTTACCTGAGAAGGAAAGGATGCCGCCCAAATCGACCTGCATGTTGCCGCGCATAGCCATCCCACCTTCGCGTCGAGGATTCGATACACGAAGTTCGTCAAACCACAGCTCACCGCTTATCGGAGCGTCGCTGGAATCGTTCAAAATCCCGAACTCATACATCGAGATTCGACCGAGATTCGGATTGCCGCGCACGCCATATTGGCCCGAATAGTAGGTCTTGCCGCTTTCCCAGTCTTCAGGGCGCTCGTTCTTGAGGTGTGAAAGTCTGTCGAGCGGTATCGAGATGTCATGCCAGCTCGTGGGGTTCTGCAATCTGAACCGATACTCGTAAAAGTTCATGGTGTCGCTGCCCAACCTGATAAAACAGATCGGCTCGTAGTTCAGCGGATTTCGACTCCTGACGAAAAACCTCAAATTTTTGTAATCCAGAAGGTCATGCTCATGTCTTTGAGACAGAGCACGATGGACTAAGACAAAATGACCTTTTTTGATGTCCTGATAGACCACAGCCAAAGACTGCTCATGTTCGATCTTGCCGCTCGCATCGCGCTTTAGGCGAATCGGTGGAGGTGTGTAACCCACAGTTTCATAGTTACTTACAACACCGACCATCACCTGTTCGGTGGAATCGACTTCCTCGTAAGTTGTGTCCAATCGGTGAACGCCGTAGTTCAACCAGTAATTTCCGACAAACTCGATCCTTTCGATGTAAATCGTGTCGGTTCTCGTGAAACCTGAGACCCAAATCCTTGCGTAATAGATCTTTTCCCATGTCGTGTCGCGCCCGACGGCGATATGCGAACCGACCTCATGGATCGGAATGCGATAGTGCTTCCATCCTGTCGGCGTCTCGTCGATCAAGTAAGGGTTCGCAAAATCATCTAAATCAATTGTGAACTCAAAGTAAGCGTTGGATGTGTCAAAGATGTGGTCTCCGTTGAGGTCTTCTGTATCGAAATGGCCGTTGCCCTCTGTGCCGTTTATTCGCTCGAAATTGTTTGAGCCAAATTCGTAGTCATAGTCGTCATTTCCGTCGTCAGCGCTTTCAGGCGTCCATCGATCGTCGTCGCCTGCCACACCGTCAAGCCCGACATCCTCAGTCGAAAGTTCATGGTGTCCATCGCCATTGAGATCTTCGGTGTTGAATTCCTGATAACCGCGTATTTTCCCAGCTTTATCTCTCCAAATTCCGTCTTCCGATATGGCGAATCCGACATCGATGTGGAGTTTGACTCCATCGCCTTTCGTTACCACCTCAAGGAAGTCATAATGGCTAAAATCCTTACCGAACCTTGAGACAAGGGTGTTGAGCGACGCCCATTGGGCTGTGTCGCCCTCTTCCGAAGGTCTCATAATCAGCATCATGACTGAAGCGCGCTCGTCCGCACGGCTGCTCGGCCTGTCAGGATAGATGTCTCGCAGCCTGAAGTCCTGAACAGTTGCCCAGATCAGTTTTTCGGCAAAATC
This sequence comes from Candidatus Hydrothermota bacterium, assembly GCA_003645975.1. Lineage (GTDB taxonomy): Bacteria > Hydrothermota > Hydrothermia > B15-G9 > B15-G9 > B15-G9. The sequence continues at coordinate 10,072 of QNDP01000024.1, forward strand.
AGCGGTGTCCTTGCCGACGGGAACACTGCCAAAGGTCCATGCCAGTCGGTTGCTGACCGGCAGCTCCTCGCTGTTTTTTGTCGATTCCATATCATCGATGTAGCCGTCGCCTTTGACATTCGGGTTCGGAAACGCA
>QNDP01000025.1 GCA_003645975.1 Candidatus Hydrothermota bacterium
CCGCATGGGACAATGGCCTTTTCGACTTTCCTTATGAGCGCTATCGACTTGTCTCTGTAAGTTCTTTTTGCCGTCACAGCGGTTATGACACCAGCCGGACCTCCACCGACTATAATGACATCATATTTTTTCATCCTTCTTTCCTCCTCTATTTCATCAATTTTGCAAGGATGCAAATTTTAAACTGGATGAATCTAAGTTTCAATATCAAATTTGTCCGTAAATTCTTACAAAATAAAAACTACTGCCTTGAAAGACCTCTTTGAAAAAGAAAGTTTAGACATGAATAGATTCTAAAACCGAAATGAACTAACAAATGACATACTCAACAACACTTAGACACGATCCATCTCCGAAGCATAAATCGGCCTGGTCGAGCTACAGCCTGTCCTTAGCCTGATGCGGATGAAAATGGCGGGATAAGCGTTAAAATTTAAAAACTATGGGACTTAAAAACGATAGATGGATTAAGGAAATGGTTGAAAAATACAAGATGATAGAGCCATTTGAACCGAGTCTGGTGCGTAAAGTCGACGACACGAAAGTGGTCTCCTATGGACTCTCATCCTATGGCTATGACATTCGAGTTGCTGATGAGTTCAAGATTTTCACCGATGTGTTCTCGGCCATTGTGGATCCAAAACGGTTCGATTCCAAGTCATTCGTCGATTTCAAGGGCAGGGAATGCATAATTCCACCGAACTCGTTCTGTCTGGCACGTTCCGTCGAATATTTCCGCATCCCTCGATCGGTCATGGGGATATGCCTCGGCAAGTCCACCTATGCCAGATGCGGCATAATCGTCAACATAACCCCTTTGGAACCGGAATGGGAGGGACATCTTACCATCGAGATATCGAACACCACGCCGCTGCCGGCCAAAATCTATGCGTTTGAAGGCATCGCTCAGGTCATTTTCCTTGAAGCCGACGATGTTTGCACGGTCTCTTACAAGGACAGAGGAGGTAAGTATCAGGGGCAGAAAGGAGTAACACCGCCGAAGGTCTGATACCAAAGGATAAAATCAACTGTTCAAAAACAGACTGTCAAAACTCCGCAGAACTTGGTAGCTTCCGGTAGTGATTCAGTGGGAGAAAAAGTTGAAGTTCCGCCAAGGTTCTTTTCCCCTCTGGAGGAAGTCAGGATGGGGGGGTAAAATCTCCTTCTCTGCGGGAGGACACAAGTAAGGGCAGTCCCTTGATGGACAGGTCGTTCGACATCCGAGACGGATGAAAAGCATCAGGTGCACCGTTTGTTCACCCCTCGACATCTCCGTCGTCATCCATGTTGGAAGTTGTTCGTAAATCTGGTGTTGTCCTCATAGCCGTTGACTCCTTTTAAACGAAACCATCCCTCATCAGGGAACAGTTTGATAAGCGATTGCGTGGGTTCTAAAATTTCGGGTGATAACGGAGGTTTGCTATGCGCGCTATCTTAGTAACATTCTCGGATAGATTGACTTCTGAGCTTGAACATGACCTTAAAGAGGTCTTTGAACCAGATTACGAGGTGGTCGTTCTCGGCCGTCCGGATGCGGAATCCAAATTTGATAAGGTCGTGGCATTGCTGATTTTTCAATTTAAAGGCGTTGTTACACCGGAACTTTTGTCAAAACTTCCAAATCTCAAGGTGATTCAGACGATCACCGCTGGAACCGACCACATCGACCGCTCAATCCTGCCGCTCGATGTCGTGGTGCTTTCGGGCAGCGGCGCAAATTCGGATTACATTGCGGAACATGTGTTCGCACTTATGCTTGCCGCCGCCAAAAACATCGTGTTCCACACAGATGCGATGCGGAACGGCGAATTCCATCAGGAAGTATTCGCTAAGCCTCTGAGAGATACCACTCTCTTGATAGTTGGGCTTGGAAGCATCGGCTGCGAGGTCGCAAAACGAGCGAAGTGCTTTGGAATGAAGGTAGTTGGGGTCAACCGCAGCGGAATCGCAAGATGCGAAGTTGACAGTGTATTCAAATCGGATAAGCTGTTGGAACTTCTTCCACAGGCGGATTTTATCGTCATCTCCGTCGCATTAACTCCTGAGACCAAAGGACTCATCGGTGAAAAAGAGCTTGCGGCAATGAAGGACGACGCAGTGCTCGTCAATGTGTCCAGAGGCAAGGTCATCGATGAAGCTGCACTGTATCGCCATCTCGTGAACCATCCGAACTTCAAAGTGGGTCTTGATGTCTGGTGGCGCTATCCTAAAGAGAACGAAAAATTTGCACAACATTTTCCGATCGAAAAACTCCCAAATGTCATCATGACACCGCATATTGCACCAAAGGTGCCCGGATTTTTTGAACGGATGACGCTGTTCTCCGCAAGGAAACTGCGCAGTTATCTGAACATACTGAAAAGCAAATGAGCAAAATCTGCATTCCGTTGGAGGTTTCGCAATGTCAAAGAAGTCATTGTGTGCGTTGTTGATTGCTCTCATAATCGCTATTGCGGTCCCTCATTTATTGACATCGAAGAACACCGCTCCGTCTCCAAAAGTTGTTCAGAGATCGAACCCTTCGATTTCCATGTTCGGTCTCGGCTATGCGGTCAAGGGCTACGCAGAAGTTGCAGCAAAAACCGGTGCTAAATGGATCCGAGTGCCGCTCGTAGCATGGGGCGCCATAGAACCCGAACCTCCGACCGACGGAGAACACCGCTATCGGTGGAAAAAACTGGACGAGCTGATCCACGAGTATCAGGCGAATGGATTTGAGGTGCAGTTGATCTTGAAGGCAGCCAATCCATGGGCATGTGAGGGTTACGAAAGCGACGCAAGGGAGGCATTCAGGCGAAGTTATCCACCAAAAGATGGGCATTGGGATGACTATTTTGACTTCGTTCATAACCTTGTCGAACGATATGACGGCGATGGCTACAAGGACGCTCCGAGATTGCTTGCTCCGATCAGGTATTATGAGATCGAATCCGAGGCACAAAACGAGGTCTTTTGGGCGGGCACATTCGACGATTACCGAAAGCTGCTCAAGACAGCTTATAAAGCTGCCAAACAGGCCGACAGCAGCACGAAGATCATCCTTTCGGGTATAAATTTCGGTCGATTCATCGAAAAATGCCGTTCCGAAAGCGACATCGACAGGCTGTCCCGTTCGCTTCCGCCCAAATTCAAAAGGGCTTATGACTTTATCGTTCAAAGCCTTGCACTCGGAGATTTTTATGACATCGTGGACATCCATTTCAACAGGGGCTATGAAAGCATCCCTCTGGCGGTGAACTGGATCAAAACTCAGCTTGCGAAATACGGTTATGACAAACCGATTTGGGCGGGCGATGTGTGCAGCGTGCCCTGGGTAACCGACCGAGCGCATCGGCGCATCCTGCAAGCTATTATCAACCCGAGCCATCCTAAACATGACGATGCCCTCAAGTGGCTCAGGGCAGAACAGGCAAGGCTTTCGATCAAAAAGCTTGTCGTGTGTGCAGCTTGCGGCATCGAGGTCTTCTTCCTCGAAACACTGAGAAACTTTTCGCCGAACGCTTACAGCCATGCTGCGAGAGAAAGTTTCTTCCTTGCAGGGCTGATCGATGAAGACAAAAAGCCGCGCCCGGCCTTTTATGCCTATAAGCAGGCAATCAAAAAGCTTGACGGCTTTGTCAAAGTGGAAAGTCAAGTCGATGGAGCGGCCTACATCACAAAGTTTTATTTCACTGACAAACCACCGGTCTGGGTTATCTGGTCCGAAAATGACGAGGTCGAGGTCTCTATCGATGTCGAAGCGGACTCCGTGAGGATCGAGAAGGTCATCACAGAACTGCCACCTAAGCCAGAAATTGAGACAAGACAGGTCAGAGAGGGCAAAGTAACGCTTGAGATCGACGAAACACCGATTTTCGTAGAGATGTTGAGGTAGTTGTTGAGGGAGCTTTGGACTATGCTGGAGTATTGTATTTCCTACCCTTTGATTGAGCTACAAAAGTGGTTTTATTGTTCTGAATCCTAAGCTCATCTTTCAAAACTGACTTCCGGTTATTCATCCTGACCTCATTTCACTGGCCTTTTCTTTGCTGTCTCCTTTGGCGAAGTAAAAGTCGGAGATTGGATGCGGTATAATTTCACAAAATCTGAATGACTCTCAGAGATAACCATGAAAAGGAATTTTGATCGTGGTTCTAAAATTTGTTGGACAATCGCTTTAAGTTTCGTTCTGTTGGGCGTGTTCTCGTGTGCTCCGAGAGATAATCCCTATGACTTAAACTCTCCCTATGCTCTGCCGTTGCTCAAAGGGCGTGTTATGGACATCTGGGGCAGGGAACCCGTTGCAAACGCAAGAGTTGAGATAGATTCGTCATTTTTGGCATTCACAGATGAAAACGGAGAGTTTGAGGTTCGTGTCGATGTAGGCGAGCACATCGTATCGGTTTATAAAGACGGGTATCTCTCTGATTCTGAGCAAATTAGCTTGAAATTCGGCGATGTCAAAGAGGTCGAATTTCGCCTTGACGCACTTCCCTATATGGATTCTGCCAACCTCGTTACAGACCATATCCTCAGCAACATCAGCGGCGAAAGCTATATCCTGAAGGCGAGGTGCAAAGTGCTTGATCCGGATGGACTCTATGAAATCGATTCGGTGATTTTTGAACTTCCGGACACTTTTTTCATAATGGAACGGGACGGAGAGGCTTGGTTCTCCTTGCAAGTGGATTCGGATGAGCTGCCGAGCGGCAGCATCCATTCGCTCATTGGCCGCTCCCTATTTTTTAAAGCTGTGGATGTTCATGGCGCCCACAGCCGATTCGGTCCGTTTACCTTGACGAGGATAATCGAACCGACCCCATCAGGGGTATCGCCTATCGGCGGTGCCAGTGTAAGTCCTCAGCCGGAAATCGTTTGGCGCTGTTTTGGCGCCAATTTTCCGGTTTCCTATGAACTTGAGCTTTACAGTGCCCCGATCGGTCAGCCTCCGACGCTCGTCCTCGACACCGCTGGTCTCACGGACACGGTCTATACAATCCAATCTCCTCTCGACGAAGGGTATTACTATTGGGTGGTCTATGCGGTTGATGAGTTTGGAAATAGATCTCGTTCAGTGGAATACCTGTTCAGAGTCGTTCCATAACCGTTGGACGGCAGCTCCTTATCGTTTGGCATCGAACACATTACAATTTTTTTGAAAATGGGACTCCGTTGATGTATCATGAGTGTCCCAATCAACATCTTGAAATGATGAGCGAATGTTCCTGAAATCGAAAGGAAGGAGGAATCCATGCGGCGATTGAAAGACCATCCTATTTTGGATTTTGATCGTGGAGAGAAGGTAACATTTTATTTTGAGGGCCAGCCTATCGAAGGATACACAAACGAGACGATAGCCGCAGCACTCCATGCCGCCGGGATAAAGGTTTTGAGCTATTCACCAAAGAAGAGACGACCACGCGGATTTTTTTGTGCTGTGGGCAAGTGCTCGTCCTGTTTGGTGATAGTGGATGGCAGACCGAATGTGAGGGCATGCATGGAATTCGTCCGTCCGGGTATCCATGTGAAAAGGCAGCATGGTTGGGTGAAACCCAAAGGAGCTGAAAAATGAAAGTGATGGAGACCGAACTCGCCATCGTCGGCGGTGGACCTGCTGGAATGTCCGCAGCGATAACAGCTTCTAAACTCGGAATTAAAAGCGTCATCATCGACGAAAACCCGTCGCTCGGAGGGCAATTGGTCAAACAGACTCACAAATTTTTCGGATCTTATAGGCATCTGGCCGGTGTCAGAGGAGTTGAAATAGCTGAACGGCTTGCAGCTCAAATACATGAGGATCCAAATGTGGATGTCATGACTCACTCAACTGTGATAGGATTTTATGATGAGGGCATCCTGGCGGTCTATCGGAAGTTTCCGAAAGAGGAGATAATTCCGTTAAGTCCGAAAACGGTGATATTTGCGACAGGCGCAAGGGAAAACATGCTCGCATTTCCCGGAAATGATCTTCCCGGTGTCTATGGAGCTGGTGCAGTCCAGACACTCATGAATGTCTATGGTGTGCTCCCCGGAGAGCGGATCCTCATGGTCGGCTCAGGAAACATCGGCCTAATCGTTGCCTATCAGTTGTTGCAGGCAGGTAGCAAAGTCGTTGCCATAGTCGAAATCCTCGACAAAATAGGGGGTTACATTGTCCACGCCTCAAAAGTTCGACGGTATGGCGTTCCCATCCTTACGAGACACACCGTTCTGGAGGTCAAAGGGGACGAGAAGGTGGAATCCGCAGTCATCGTCAAAGTCGATGAGCGCTTCAGACCGATAAAAGGCACCGAAAAGGAGATAAAAGTTGACACCGTGTGCCTTGCTGTCGGACTTTCGCCGATAATAAATCTGGTTTGGCAGGCTGGAGTAGAAATAGCTTACATTCCAGAACTTGGGGGTCATGTGCCTTGGCACGATGAGGAGATGCGGACAAATGTTCCTAATGTCTTTGTGGCCGGCGATCTCGCTGGCATCGAGGAAGCCACAACAGCCATGATCGAAGGAGACTTGGCGGCTATCTCAGCAGCGGAGTTTCTCGGAAAGGCCTCGCCTGAGCTTATCGAGTCCCTACGAAAGGAATCACACCGAAAACTTGAGGAGCTCAGGATGACACAATTTAGTGAAAAGGTCAAAATCGGTATCAAAAAACTCAAAAATTGGAGAAGGGAGTTAACCAAGTAGTTGATTTCGATTAAGTTAAGATTCCAGCCTTTCTTTTTGCCGCCTCCACCGTGTTGTAAAGCAACATAGCCACTGTCATAGGTCCGACACCGCCGGGAACCGGTGTTATCATGGACGCCACTTCTTTCACCTCGTCAAAATCAACATCGCCCACCAATTTGCCCTCTTCGGTTCGGTTTATGCCGACATCAATAACGACTGCGCCCGGTTTCACCATATCTCCTTTGATGAGTTTAGCCCGACCAGCGGCGACCACAAGCACATCTGCCCGTCTGGTGTGGAAGCTTAGATCCGCAGTTCGAGAATGACAGGTTGTAACAGTAGCATGGCGTTCGAGCAGTAACAGCCACATGGGTTTTCCGACTATCACACTTCTGCCGACTATCACAGCCTCCTTGCCCTTCAGATCGACATCGTACTCGTCGAGCAACCTCATTATGCCCAGAGGAGTGCACGGCTTGACGGTCGGGTGTCCGGACAGGAGTCGTCCCAGATTGTATGGGTGAAACCCGTCCACATCTTTTTGGGGATCAACAAGTTCAAGGATCTCCTTTTCGGGTAGATGCGACGGAAGAGGCAATTGGACGAGTATTCCATGAACCTTCTCGTCGTTGTTCAGTTCAAGGATCAGATTTTTCAACTGTTCGTAAGTGGTATCAGATGGCAATTTGAAAGTTTTTGTCTTTATGCCGACTTTTCCGCAGGCCTTTTCTTTGTTTCTCACATAAACCTTTGAAGCAGGGTTTTCTCCGACGAGTATCACGGCAAGGAAAGGCTCTATGCCGAAACTGTTAAGCCTTTCCACTTCATACCTAACTTCCTCATGCACTTTGTTGGCAACTGCCCTTCCATCAATTATTGTCGCACTCATGCCGTCAATCTTAATGATTGCTTTTAAACCTTGTCAATACAACAAAAGACAATAGTTGCACTCTTTCGCTCTCTCATCACAAACAAAATTGCAAACAGCCATGCCGAAATTGACCTGACCGAAAACCCCTCTTTATACTCTCACACCAAAATGAGAGGTGCATGAGATGAGCGGACTTGGGATAATGAACGAAAAGGTTCGGAAGGTCATAGAGTTGAGTGGTGAGGACTTTTATGCATGTTATCAGTGTGGGCGCTGCACTTCGGGTTGCCCTGCTGCGCCGTTCATGGACATAATGCCGAACCAGATAACGAAATACCTTCAACTTGGAATGGTGGACGAGCTTCTGGAATCCAACGCAATCTGGGTCTGCTTCTCCTGTTACAACTGTGTAACTTGGTGTCCGAAAGGCGTTGACATCGGAAAACTTACAGAAGCACTCAGGTTGCTGAGACTTCGTGAAAACATCGATTACGTAAAAATCGAGGAGCTTCAGCCCGAAGTCGTGGGAGAGCTACCCCCCATCGCACTCGTAGGCGGATTTAGAAAATTGACTGCTTGATGTTGTGAAATTTGAAACCCTCACAAATAAACTCGCCAATGAAAAATTTGTCTTCATTTTTGTCCTGATTCTCCGTTTTCTTTATGTTCTGAACCCGCTCTTGGACACTCAGCGCGCATTTGCCGTCTATCCCGACGCTTGGGAATACCAAACTGTCGGGAAAAACATCGCTGAGGGTCATGGATTTTCCATGCGAGAAAATCCGCCTTACAAGCCGGAAATGCTGATCACACCAGTATATCCGCTCTGGATCGCCATCCATTACAAACTTTTTGCCCCACCAAATCCTACCGTTTTGCTACTCCTCTGGAACATTGTTTTTTCGGCAATCACAGCGCTTTTTATCTTCAAGCTGACATGCTGTCTCTCGAACAGAATCGTGGCGTTTTTGGCCTCGGTTCTATGGGCGCTCGAACCGAACGGAAATGTGTATTCCGCCCAGATAATTGCCGAGCCGATGACTTTGATGTTCCTTTTCGTCGCATTGTATCTCGGAGTCTGCAAAGTCGTTCGGAAGGGCGAGGCCAACCTTTCGCTCATGGCGCTGATCGGGCTGATCTTGGGGTTGGCAACTCTTGCGAAGCCTATGGCGATGGTGCCAAGCCTTATCCTCATGTGCTACATGGTGATAAAGCGCATCAAACTGGAACGAATAGCGCTTATGTTCCTGAGTTTCGCCATCCTCGTGGGACTTTGGGTCTATCGCAACTGGCGGACATTCGGATTGGCAAAACTTTCATCCGTTACTGACATGACGCTTTCGATATACCATGCTGCGACCGTGAAATCCGCCATCGAATCGATCCCGTTGGACAGCGCAGCCTGTCAGCTCTATGGATCCGATGATTACGAAAGGATTGCGAACATCTATCCCGACCCACATGCGCTCGCACGAACCGGTCGAACAGCTCGAAGATACATTCTCAGCCATCCTTTTGCCTATCTGAGACTTTGGGCTGTCGGTGAAGTTATGCTTTGGGTCACTCCGATGAGCCTTGCGGAATTCGCCCGTTTTTTGGGACATTCACCTCCGACGGAGCCCATTTCCTACGAAGTCATCGATCTGGTTCTCCATTTCAAAATAGTCGATGCGATGAAACTGATCTATTCCAAAAGGTTTGCATTTATGCCGCCGCTCGGCCTCGCCGTCTTCGCCTTTGCAGGAGTCTATTCGATTCTGCTCGTGTTGTTTGCCTTTTATGGACTGCTCCACCGCAGGACCCCGGTCAGGTGGTTACTGCTGAGCTTCGTCATTTTCTTGACATTTCCTGTCGGAATATGCCCGTCGCCGCGCTACCGAACCGCTGCCATGCCGTTTGTGGCAATCCTTGCAGCCTTCGGCATAGTCCAATCCATCCGCTCTCTCAAGAGGTATGTGGCTGAGTGAAAGGAGATACAAACTGTAAAGTTGCTTCAATCTCTTTGCATAACTTATCATCCCTACCATCATCCCGCCCCGCCGCCATCGCTTCATCAATCCTCGTCCTCTCACACACGGAGACACAGAGGGCACAGAGAAATAAAAATTTCTATCACAAACAAAACGGCAAATAGCCTCTCGCCTGCTTGACAAATTGTGATTAGTGGACATATATTTAGGCCTTCTCACCAGAAGTTCCAGTCCTTTAATTGACTTCAAGGTGGATTGTGAAAGCCGATTTGCATGTCCAGGTTTTAATTGTTGGCGCAGGCCCTGCTGGCCTTACGGCCGCGATATCTTTGGCATCTTGTGGATTAAAAGTGGTCGTCGTGGAAAAAAGCTCCGAAATCGGTGGATGGGTGGTCTGCGGAGAGGCTGTTCAATCTTTTGTGTTGGAAAAATTGGGGTTGGTTGAATCAAAAGCTGCTCTCTCCAAGATAAAAATGGTGAGAATCACATCGCCAAACTTCCAATCCGAAGCTGTGATCGAAGGAGCA
>QNDP01000026.1 GCA_003645975.1 Candidatus Hydrothermota bacterium
AAATGAATAGCAGGAAGACCGTAAGGGCACTTAGATGGTGCCCTGCAGGGAGGTGATTGGAATGTCAAGACTTGGAAAGAAACCGATTCACATTCCTCAAGGTGTTGAGGTTAAATACGAAAACGGTGTCATCCGTGTCAAAGGTCCGAAAGGACAACTTGAATTTAGACCCCACAGGGACATGCTCATCGAAATCCAAGACGGTGTGATCCGAGTCAAGCGACCGTCGGACAAAAAGTTCCACCGTGCACTGCACGGCACGACGAGACAGTTGATTGCGAACATGATCAAAGGCGTTACGGAGGGATTCACAAAAGTCTTGGAGCTCTATGGGATGGGTTACAGAGCAAGCATCGAGGGCAAAAATTTGGTCATGAAACTCGGCTTCTCGCACGATGTGGTCTATCCGATTCCACCGGATGTCAAAGTTGAAGTTAGACAAGTGCCGAGAGGTCAGCGTGGTGCGCGCGATGAGGAGAAGCAGGCCGAGATTGTGGTTTCGGGAATCGATAAACAGCGCGTCGGTCAGGTGGCTGCGGAGATCCGTCAGTTCAAACCGGTTGAGCCTTACAAGGGTAAAGGCATACGCTACGCCGGTGAGCGTGTCCGCTACAAGACCATCAAGGCCGGCGTGAAAGCAGGCTGATGAGAAGGAGGATGGGATAATGGATCCGAAGGAAAAGGTTTGGCGCAGGAAAAGAAGACATCTGAGAGTGCGCAAAAAAGTCGTTGGCACACCGGAGAGACCGAGATTAACTGTGTTCAAGAGCCACAAACACATCTATGCACAGCTTGTCATCGATCCGCCAATAGGCCCATGCAAAGTCCTTACGGGGGCATCGACCCTTTCGCCTGAAATTCGGGACAAGGTCAAGGAACTCAAAGGCAAAGTTGCCAAAGCAAAACTCGTCGGATTGCTCATAGCGGAACGAGCCAAAAAACTTGGGATCGAAAAGGTTGTGTTTGACCGCTCCGGCTACAAATATCACGGTAGGGTTAAAGCCCTTGCAGAAGGGGCACGTGAGGGCGGTCTCCAATTCTAAAATTGGGAGGATGAGAACATGTTCAGTTATGGGAGAGGAGGCGGATTCTCCGAAGGAGTGAGCGAACTCATTGAAACTGTTGTTACAATAAAGCGCGTAACCAAGGTAACCAAAGGCGGCCGTAGGTTCAGACTTTCCGCTTGGGTGGTTGTCGGCGATGGCAAAGGCCGTGTTGGAATAGGACACGGCAAGGCGGCCGAAACGCCCGACGCCATTCGCAAGGCAACGCAGCGCGCCAGAAAGAACATGGTCGAAGTCGTCATCGTCAACGGCACTCTGCCACATGAGGTTATCGGCGAGATGGGTGCTTCCCGCGTGCTGCTCAAACCTGCAGCGCCCGGAACCGGCGTCATCGCCTCCCAGCCTGTGCGCGCTATCCTTGAAGCCGCTGGCTATCGAAATGCTTTGACAAAGTCGCTCGGCTCAAACAACCCGGTCAACTTGCTTAAGGCCACACTTAACGGCCTGATAAAGCTCAAAGACCCAAGAAAGGTCGCAAAAGTGCGTGGGTTGCCCCTTTCTGCTGTTATGAGGAGGTATGGTCGTGGAAAAGAAACCCAAGAAACTTCTGAGGATAACACAGCTCAAGAGTAAAATCGGGAAGAATAAGAAGGCGAAACGCACAATTGAAGCACTTGGACTTAAACGCATTGGGCACACCGTGATCCATGAGGATACACCTCAAATCCGCGGCATGATCGAAGTGGTCAAATACATGGTCAAAGTCGAGGAAATTGAGCCCGATAAACTTACAGAGGAGGGTTAAAAATGTTTGACCTGTCAAATTTGGGTCCCAATCCGGGTGCAACAAAGAAGCGTAAGCGGTTGGGGAGAGGCCCAGGTTCAGGACACGGTAAGACCGCAGGTAGAGGTCATAAAGGACAAAAGTCGCGCTCAGGCGGCGCAAAACCGGCATGGTTCGAGGGCGGCCAGCTCCCGCTTTACAGAAGATTGCCCAAGCGCGGCTTCAAGAACCCATTTAGAGTCGAATACCAGATCGTCAATTTGTATCAACTTGAAGCGAAATTTGACGCTGGCGCTGTGGTCGATAAGGCCACATTGGAATCGGTCAGGCTTATCCGTGATGCCGAGAAACCTGTAAAACTCCTTGCAAAAGGAGAACTTACAAAGCCGATGACCATCAAAGTTGATGCAGCGTCGAAGAAAGCGATCGAAATGGTCAAAAAAGTCGGTGGAACTGTTGAATTGCTGACACAAAAACAAGAAGGAGAAAAGCAATCTGAAGCAAGTGTGGAGGTCGCAGCACAATGATGCTCCAAAATGTTGGCAATATCCTCAAGATCGGGGATTTGAAGAAAAAGATCCTTTATACATTTGCCATTTTGATTGTCTATCGTATTGGCACACATGTGCCTTTGCCCGGTGTCAATGGGCGTGCATTGCTTGAATACTTCAACCAAATGCGCGGCACGGTGTTTGGCCTTTATGACATGTTTGTGGGAGGGGCGCTCTCCCGTGCCGCTGTGTTCGGCGTCGGCATAATGCCTTACATTTCGGCTTCGATCATCCTTCAGCTTTTAACGACGACCGTTCCTGCTTTGGAGAGGTTGCATAAAGAAGGAGAACATGGCCGACGGAAAATCGAGCAATACACGCGCTATTTGACCGTGCTCGTGGCAGCGATACAGGCATCAGGTGTGGCGGTGTTCCTTTCAAGACTTACGAGTCCAAGCGGTGCACCCGTCGTGCCGAACCCTGGTCTTGGCTTCTTTTTTACCACGATTATAAGCTTGGTTGCTGGCACTGTCTTCCTTATGTGGCTCGGTGAAGAGATTTCACAGCGCGGAATCGGCAACGGCATTTCGGTCATCATTTTTGCTGGAACCCTTGATTCCGTTCCGAACGAAGTCATGCAGACCATCCGACTTGTTCAATCCGGGACGATTACGCCTTTGACATTGATACTCGTCATAGCGGTGATTCTTGGCGCAACTGCGGCTGTCGTGGCGGTTACAGAGGCTCAGAGGCGAATTCCGATCCATTATGCTCGTCGTGTTGTTGGACGAAAGATCTATGGAGGCCAGACAACATATCTTCCGCTGACAGTCAACACGGCTGGCGTGATTCCGATCATCTTTGCACAGGCACTTCTGACATTTCCGAACACCATAACGACCTTTGTTAGCGCCCCCTGGGTGGAGACTTTCAACCAAGTATTCAGGCCAGGAAATATCGTCTATGACTTGATTTACGGTGGATTGATCATCTTCTTTGCTTATTTCTACACATCGATTGTGATGAATCCGCGCGACCTTGCGGACAACCTCCAGCGTTATTCGGGATTCATTCCGGGCATCCGACCGGGGCAACAGACGGCTGAATACATCGACCGCATCCTTTCGAGGATAATCCTACCCGGCGCCGTATTTTTCGCATTGATAGCGATCTTGCCATTCTACCTGATGCGCTGGGCACATGTGCCGTTTTATTTTGGCGGCACAAGACTGTTGATCATCGTCGGAGTGGCTCTGGAACTCATGCAGCAGGTTGAGGCACATCTCGTTATGCGCCAATATGAAGGACTTTTGAAACGGGGCAGGATCAGAGGATGGCGCGGATAGCCGTTCTTTTGATGGGACCGCCGGGCGTCGGCAAAGGCACTCAGGCGAAATTGCTCGCCGAAAAGTTCGGCTTCAGGCACATAGCCACCGGAGACATCCTTCGAGAAGCGGTTCGGAAAAGGACAAAGCTGGGCAAATTGGCGAAAAGCTATATGGATAAGGGGCAGCTTGTGCCCGATGAGGTCATGTTGGGACTGATTGATGAAGTGCTTGCTGAAACAGATTCGGATGTCATCCTTGACGGGTATCCCAGAACCGTCGTGCAAGCTGAGAATTTAGAACCTACGCTCAATCGACACGGATTTGTCCTGAAACAGGCGGTTTTCATAGATGTGCCTGACGATGAGATCGTCCGGCGGCTATCCGCTCGCCGTATTTGTCCCAAATGTGGAGCTGTTTATAACCTTCTCACTCAACCACCTAAAAATGATGAAATTTGTGATAATTGTGGAACCAAGCTGATAATGAGGGACGATGACAGACCCGAAGTCATAATGACGAGGCTCAGAGTCTATCGTGATCAGACAAAACCTGTGCTCGATTATTACAAGTCCAGAGGATTGTTGAAGATAGTTTCAGGAGAGGGGAACATCGAGGAAGTTCATCAGAGACTCTTGAATGTATTAGGACTTAAGCAACTATAAGGCCTACTTTGGAAACCGTAACCTTTGGAAATTCTGATTTTTGTGAAGTTAGGGCGTTCAGATTTTCTGACAAATTTCCATTAGAATTGTTTCTCTGTGTTTTTACAATTTATTCAAATTGACTCTAAAAAAAGGGAAGTCTAAAATAAATGGCGCTATGATAAAGATTTTGCTTTTTTTAATTATAAATGTAAGTGGCTACGGAGATAATAATTTCCATTCCCCCTGGAGGCTGAAGCCCGGAGACGTGATTCTGATGAAGATGTGGAGACATCCTGAGATATCGGACACGTTCTTTGTGGATGCTAACGGAGAAGTGGACTTTCCGTTGATAGGGGTTTTAAAGGTAGATGGGATGACCTCTCAGGAACTTCGAGACACGCTTGTCGAGCTCTATCGGACTTACTATCAAAACCCTACTCTCACGATAATCCCGCTTTTCAAAGTGGCTATTATCGGTGAAGTGAAAAATCCGGGGGTTTATCTTGTGAAAGAGACCGACGGCTTTTTCGAGGTCTTGGCTCTTGCGGGCGGTCCTACTCCGAAAGCCGATTTAACAAGGGCTAAAATTAGGAGAGAAGGCAAAACTATAACTCTAAATCTTAAGGAAGCTATAACAGGCAAAAAAACTTTGAGAGAGTTGGGACTTATGTCAGGAGACATTATCGTTATACCCAAGAAAGTCCTTCCATCCATGACTGAAATTTATTACTTTTTCACAACCTTGGCTTTAATAATAACCTTGTATTTCACACTTAAAGGTGGAGGAGGGTAAATAATGGGAAAGGTTGAAGAACTTAAGAAAAAAATTGATAGAAAAGAACTTAAGATTGGAATAATAGGGTTAGGATATGTGGGTTTACCTTTAGCAGTTGAATTTGCGAAGGCAGGCTTTGATACCGTTGGAATAGATATAGATCCCAAGAAAGTCTATACGATTAACAGGGGTGAATCTTATATCCCGGATGTCCCAAGCGATGAGGTGAAGCAGTTAGTTGAAATGCAGAAACTGAAAGCCACACAGGATTATTCAGAGATAGAAGCCATAGATGCAATTTTTGTATGCGTTCCAACTCCGCTTTCCAAAACAAAAGACCCTGATATGAGGTTTGTTATTCAGGCAGTCAAATCCATAAAAGACCGCTTAAGGGAGGGACACATAATATCTTTGGAAAGCACTACTTATCCGGGAACGACAGAAGAGATTGTCCAACCTATTTTAGAGGAGAGCGGACTTAAGGCTGGAAAGGACTTCTATTTAGCATTTTCTCCTGAAAGGATCGATCCGGGGAACAAAAAATTTACTGTTAAAAACACCCCAAAGGTGGTAGGAGGAGTCAACCCTGATTCCACTGAGATAGTGGCCTATCTCTATTCTCAGATAATCAATGAGGTTGTAAAGGTCTCATCGCCAAAAGCTGCTGAGATGACCAAACTTTTGGAAAACACATTTAGGAGTGTCAACATAGCCTTAGTAAACGAGTTCGCTATAATGTGTGATATTTTGGGGATAGATGTGTGGGAGGTGATCGATGCTGCTTCAACCAAGCCGTTCGGTTTTATGAAGTTTTATCCGGGTCCCGGAATCGGAGGGCACTGCATCCCGATTGATCCACTATATCTCTCTTGGAAGTTAAAAACTCTCAATTACAATGCGAGATTCATTGAGCTTGCTTCGGAAATCAACACGAATATGCCGCGATATGTAGTCCAGAAGATCGCCGATGCTCTTAATGAAAAGCAAAAGAGTATCAAAGGCTCCAAAATTTTAATTCTTGGGATAGCTTATAAAAAGGACATCAATGATTTAAGGGAATCTCCTGCAATTGACATAATTAGATTGCTTGAGGAAAAAGGAGCTTATGTTGAATATAACGATCCATATGTGCCTAATGCAATGATAAATGGTAAGATGCGTGAATCTGCAAATTTGACAAAGGAATTGTTGGAATCTTTTGATTGTGTGGTGATAACCACTGACCATTCCAATTATGATTACGAATTTATTGCAAGACATGCAAAGTTAATAGTAGATACTAAAAATGCTTTAAAAAAAGTCCCGATGGATATAAAAGAAGGTAAACTTTACAAACTTTGACAGGTGAGGTGGGAGCAATGGCAGATCCGACTCGTGAAGAAGAAATTAGCTTGATGGACATAATGGGAGTTCTATTCCGTTATCGTTATGTCATTATAGGGCTGACCATTGGTATAGCTGCTCTTGCTTGGCTATACAGTGCGTTAACCCGTCCGGTTTATGAAGCGAAATCCCTTGTGCGTCTGTCAATTTCAGCGCCACCGATTACAACATTGGGACCCGAGATGGGATATGGCACGACGATAGATCCGGTGCAGAGTCAAATTGAAATCATAAAGTCGAGAACTTTAGCCGAAAGAGTAGTGAAGAGAATGGGGCTCAACATAGTATTTCCGAAGGGGATAATAGTTGATACAGCTTGGTCAACAGATTTAGTGAAGACCGGGATTTATTATCTGAAACTGAAGCAGGACAGTAGCTTTGAAGTTTTCGACAAAGATGATAATTACCTTGGCCCAGGAAAGTTAGGAAAGATTTTTAGAAGCCAAAGAGCCGGATTTGGATTCTCAGTAAGATGTAAAGACGGAGAATGCGAAAAATTTATTGGAAGGCGTATCCCATTCAGAGTAAAGTCCATCATTTCAACGGCTGAGGGGTTTAGAGGAAAGATCAAAGCTTCTCAAAAAGGGCAAACCGATTTGGCTGTCATAAAAGTCAGAGCGTATTCTCCCCAAAAAGCGGCTCAATTGGCAAACGCAGTGGCCGAAGAATATGTGAATTTCGTTATCTATGATCTTCAACAGGAAGCTCGCAGCGTCAGGAACTTTATAGAATCTCAGTTGGAAAAAGTCGAAAGGCGCCTGAGAGAGGCAGAGGATAGCCTTAAGGCCTTCAAGGAGAAAACCGGAATTTTTATCCTCGACGAATCCGCAAAATCCCTTATCTCAAGATTGTCAGAACTGCAAGCTGAACTTACAAAGGCACAAACTGACAGGGTTGGGGCTTTTGAGCGGCTCAAAAAACTCCGCCAGCAGTTGAAACAACGCGGAGAGGAGCAATATCAAGCTCTTGCATCAACTCCTGAGATAAGCGGTAATCCCATTGTCCAATCACTTCGAGATAAATTAACACAGCTTGAAATTAGGAAAGCGAAACTTCTTGAGGAATACACGGAAGCACATCCAGATGTGCAGGCTTTGGAAAGAGAGATTCAAAAGACTCGGGAGGAGTTAAATAAAGCCATTGAAAATATGCTGAAAAGCGGTCTTCCAACAGGCGATCCGATTATTCGGCGGATAATGCAGGACATTGTTGAAAATGAAGCCACAATAAACGCACTTGATGGAAAAATCCAAGCGTTGCAAACTGTTATCAACATATATGAAGGTAAACTTCAAAGTCTCCCTGAAGCTGAAGTCAAATTGGCGGAACTTACACGCGAAGTCGAAGCCAATAGGGCAACTTATGAGATGCTTATATCAAAGTTGCAAGATGTTAAAATAACAGAAGCGAGAACCGTTAGCGATGCAAAGGTTATTGACCCAGCAGTTCTCCCTAAAAAACCGATAAAGCCTAAAACGAAATTAAACATAATCTTGGGATTCATTTTGGGTCTTATGTTGGGTGTGGGCGGTGCATTTGTGTTGGAGTATCTTGACACATCGGTGAAAGTTCCAGAGGAAGTCGAAACGGCACTCAACATTCCTGTGCTTGGAACTATCCCTATGGTTATGAGAGGGAAACCGAAGTCAAAAGATGAGGCACAATTGATAAAAGAAAGGCTTATAACGCACTTTCATCCGTCACATCCTGTTTCGGAAGCCTTCAAGACATTGCGAACAAATTTACGCTTTTCAAGCATTTCAAACCCAGCTAATAGCATTGTCATTACAAGTGCTGTAGCAAGGGAAGGTAAAAGCACAGTAACAGCCAATCTTGGAATCACTCTGGCCCAGTTAGGGCATAAAACTCTTCTTGTTGATGCTGACCTTCGTAAGCCTATTTTGCACAGATTATTTGGATTCAACAGGATTCCTGGCTTAACCGATGTTCTGATCGGAAATACACAGCTCGAATCCGTGATAAAAGACCTCCATAGAGTAATTCCCAATCTTGCCTTAATCACATGCGGTCAAATTCCGCCCAACCCATCGGAGCTTCTCGGATCGCCTCAGATGGAAGAGTTTATAAAGTATGTAAAAACTCAATTTGACTATGTTTTGTTTGATACTCCGCCGATAATGCCAGCTACCGATGCAACTGAGCTCGGTGCAAGAGTGGATGGCATTATCCTTGTCGTCCGTGCAGGTAATACGGAAAGGGCTATCCTTGAACACGCTAAAAAGCTTTTAGAAAGGGCTAATGTCAATATAATCGGCGCTGTGCTCAATGCTGTGGACATTGAAAGGCAGTTTTATTACTACAAATATCGTTACAAACACTATTACTACTATTATTCCTACACACACAAGGACAAGTTTAAGGAGTTCGAGGAGAGGAGGAAAAGCAAATTAAGTCGCTTCTTTGGTCGGATCTTCCGTAGGCGTGCTGCTTAAAATCCATAGGAGGTGAAGAGGTATGACACTCGTATTTTGGATAATAATCTTTATCATCATTTTGAGTTCGGCAATCAAAATTCTGAGAGAATACGAGCGTGCCGTCGTATTTAGACTTGGTAGATTTGTCGGAGTGAAAGGCCCTGGACTGATTATACTTATCCCATTTATCGATAAGATGGTCAAAGTTTCGTTAAGAACAGTTGTTCTGGATGTTCCTCCCCAAGATGTGATAACTCGCGACAACGTGTCGGTTAAAGTCAATGCTGTTGTGTATTTCCGTGTCATGGACCCTGCCAAAGCGGTCATCGAAGTGGAAAATTACTTTATGGCTACCTCTCAGATCGCACAGACCACTCTCCGTAGTGTGCTTGGTGAGGTTGAATTGGACGAGCTGCTCGCACAGCGTGAAAAGCTCAATCACAAACTCCAGATGATCATCGATGAACAAACTGATCCGTGGGGGGTCAAAGTCAGTGCCGTTGAGGTGAAACATGTCGATCTACCGCAGGAGATGCAGCGTGCAATGGCCCGTCAAGCTGAGGCCGAGCGTGAAAGGCGCGCAAAGATCATTGCCGCAGAAGGTGAACTGCAGGCATCTGAAAAATTGGCTAAGGCAGCTCAAGTTCTTGCTCAAAACCCGATAACTATACAACTTAGATATTTACAAACCCTTGCAGAAATCTCTGCCGAAAATGCTGCGACAATTGTGTTCCCAGTCCCAATTGACCTTTTCCGCGTATTTGAGAAGAAAGCAGAAAAGTCAGAATAGTTAGCAAAAAGAGAGTCGTGCTGTGTTTGCAAAGGTTTTCTCCGCTTCTGTCTTTGGTATTGAAGGTTTTTTAGTTGAAGTTGAAATCGATATTGCCAAAGGCGTTCCCGGATTCTCCATCGTCGGCCTTCCAGACAGCGCTGTCCGTGAGTCCAAAGAAAGAGTCCTTTCCGCCCTTAAGAACACAGGCTATAAACCCATCTCCAAAAAGATCACAGTTAACCTTGCGCCGGCTGATATTCGCAAGGAGGGTTCTGCTTTCGATCTTCCGATAGCGCTCGGCATTCTGGCAGCTATGGGCGCAATCCCCTGGAACGATGTGCTGAAAAGGAATCTGATTGTCGGCGAAC
>QNDP01000027.1 GCA_003645975.1 Candidatus Hydrothermota bacterium
CCTAAATGGCTCGACCTCAAGGCAATATTGGGCTCGGTCGTGCAGGAAAGTGGTGAAGTTCGACTCGAAGACGCCGACATAATCGTGTCCGGCGGGCGCGGAGTCGGCGGCCCCGATGGTTTCAAACTTATTTACGAACTGGCACACGAGCTGGGAGCAGCGGTGGGGGCATCCCGTGTCGCAGTCGATGAGGGCTGGATCTCCTATGCACATCAGGTTGGACAGACAGGTAAAACCGTTTCGCCAAAACTCTACATTGCCATAGGAATCTCAGGCGCAATCCAGCATCTTGTTGGAATGAAATCAAGTGATGTCATAGTTGCGATCAACAAAGACCCTATGGCACCGATATTTCAAGTTGCCGATTATGGCATTGTCGGCGACCTTTTCGAGGTCGTTCCTGAACTCATAAAAGCCATCCGTGAGTTAAAATCCGGCGGATAGTCTCGTTATTTGTGGCACATAACCTTGCGCTGCAAATACCAATGAAAGCAAAAGATGTCGATGCATTTATGGATCTCGTTGAGACACTGGATGAGATGTTCCCGGGTGAAAAATTTCTCCTGTTGATTACCTACCAAGCACCACCTCATGTGAGAAGATATGTGAAGGACAGCGGGGTCAATTTGGTCTTCTCACACGAACTTCCATTGATGAGCCTGTGATTCACACAAAAAGTCAGAGTCCTCTTGACGGCGTTTGACATTTGTGTTACTAAATTTGTGCTTTGAAAATAGGTTCTTTGACAATGGGGGCGTAAGGATTCGACGGGGGTAATCGAGACCCGGAGATGCATGCCGGGGCGCCGCAACCCCGTAAAAAGCGGCACGAAATAACTGCCAACTGTAACTATGCAATGGCTGCCTAAGAGATGAGCAGCCCGTCCCTTCCGGAGTGTGTCCCCGAGCTCTGGAAGAGGGCGTCATAGAGTCGGGGACATCACCTCGAGGAGTTCGCCGAGCGGCCTCGAGGGGCGTTTTAGCTCGGCAACCCTTCTCCATAAGCTCCGCCGCCCACTCGGAGCGGAGAAGGGCATCGAAAAGTGGGCTAAGCATGTAGAGTCTCCGGGCTTGTGCCCTCGGACGGGGGTTCGATTCCCCCCGCCTCCATTCCCAAAATTTCTCGCACTTGCCTTATAATTGAGACCCTCATGGTGAATCCGTTAATCCTTCAATACCATAAGGTTACATCCCGATTTGAGATTGGTGGCACAAGAGTTACCCCGAAACAGTTTGAAAAACATATCATCACAGTTAAAAAATTGGGCTACAAAAACTTGGATGTGAACAAATTGCTTGAGCCATCCAAATCCTTCCACCAAAAATCTGTCCTTTTTACTTTCGACGATGGCTTCGAATGCGTTTACACTCAGGCGTTTCCGCTGCTCAAAAAACATGGCTATTCCGGAGCCGTGTTCATCGTTACTGGGTTCATAGGCCGTGAAAACGACTGGGATGCATCATTCGGCCTGCGATTTCGCCACCTCTCTGAGGAACAAATCTTGGAGCTTGACCGCTCCGGCTGGTTGATCGGCTCCCATTCACACACCCATCCCGACCTGCGCAAGCTGACCGACCGTGAGCTCGAAGCCGAATTAAGAGTCTCAAAAGAGCGGCTTGAAGATATTGTCAATCATGAGGTTACGGCATTCGCATATCCCTTCGGTTTACACGACAAGCGTGTGGAAAAATTCCTTGCATCAGTTGGTTATTCAATTGCTTTCACATCTCGAAAAACTTACACCATGAGGTTAAAAAACCCGTTTTCGGTCGAAAGGCAGGGGGTTTACCTAATCGATTGGGATTTAAGGACTAAGCTCGATAATGCATTTCCTGTCGGGCTCTTTGAGTTCGCTAAACAGCGCATTATCAACATGTTTGCCTCACTCAGTTCAATAGCCCGACACGACTTCAGACTGATGGCAAAATTGGCTGGAATGTCGTTCAGAACCTCAAAAATTGTTAAATCATCGGATGATAAAAATTTGGAAATTTAACTCAATCATTGACATAGGGCACTGTGATGATTTATCCTGAAATCCTTGTCCAAATGTAAAAAGAAACAAAAAGGGGGTTAGGATGATAGAGATTCGGATGCATGGGCGAGGAGGACAGGGAGCGGTGGTCGCTTCCAAGATCCTCGCCGATGCCGCATTTCGTGATGGTATGTATGTTCAATCATTTCCACAATTTGGAGTTGAACGACGAGGTGCACCAGTAACCGCTTTTAACCGAATGGGTAATCCAGATGAGATATTTGTCCGTTCGCAGATCTATGAGCCTGACCATGTTCTTGTGCTTGACCCTACCCTACTCCTTACTGTCGATGTGCTCAAAGGTCTCAAGCCCGGCGGCTGGGTAGTTATCAACTCACCGCGCGACCCCGAAGACTTTTACAAAGAGTTCAATTTTTCACGCGACTACAAGGTGGCGACGGTCGATGCTGCCTCAATAGCCGTGAAATGGGGCTTAGGCTCGAAGACACAGCCGATCGTCAACACAGCGATACTCGGCGCCTTCACACGGGTAACAGGCATCGTTACGCTCGAATCGCTCAAAGAGGCAATCCGTGAAAACGCACCGATCAAGAAAGAGGAAAATGTGAACGCAGCCGTTGAGGCCTATGAGTCCGTGAAATTTCCAAAGGAGGAATAACATGGCCGAGAAAATACCTCCATCGATCTATCCGCCGGACGAGGAAGGCAAACAGCCCATAGTGTTGCGCCATGTCGATGATTACCCTGAAGTTCCGGTAACTTTGACCACAATGCGGTTCAACAAAACCGGGGCATGGCGCAATGTTCGTCCGGTTATCACCGACCACAAAGTTGGGCCTTGCGTTGGCCCCTGCCCGATGTGGATTCTTATCCCCAAATTCATGGATCTGGTTGTTCAAGAGAGATTTGAAGATGCTGCCAAAGTCATCCTTGAACGCAATCCGTTCCCTTCAATCACTGGCCGAATTTGCCCAGCACCTTGCGAGAAGCCGTGCAACCGAAGAAAACTCGACAAACCCGTTGCGATCAAAGCGGTTGAGCGCTTTCTCGGAGACCTCGGTGTGCTCGAGGAGCCCGGTAAGCCCACAGGTAAAAAGGTGGCTGTGATCGGCTCGAACATCGCTGGACTGACAGCGGCTTACTTCCTTGCAAGATGGGGACATGAGGTAAAAGTCTTTGAAGCCAGCGAGACAATCTGCGAACATCTGCGTGGCCGAGACGACCTGCCCGAAGATGTGCTTGAGCGTGAGATCGAAAAGGTAAAAGCGATGGGCGTTGAAATCCTTACGGGTCAACAAGCTCCTCAGATCGATGGATTCGATGCCATCGTTTATACCCAACTCGAAGTCCCGACCGATGCCGACAAGATAACCGGTGTCACCGATGAACCGAAAGTTTTCAAGACAGGCCATTCTGACCCGGTGAAAGCCATCGGCGCCGCCAAAAAGGTCGCCCTTTCGGTTCAGCAATTTTTGAACGGCGAGCCGATCAAACCGGAGCCACGCCCCGCGGCTGTCGTTACGCCAAGTCAAGTCAACTACTTCTATTTCCCTGAGATTCCGAGATTTGAAGGCAAGGAGATGGCACGAGAGGACGCACTTACGGAAGCAAGTCGTTGTTTTTCTTGCGGCAACTGCAACTCCTGCGGCAACTGCTGGGTCTTCTGTCCCGAACCTGCAATCGATTGGATCGACGATCGACCTGTGATAAATTACGATTACTGTAAAGGTTGTGGCGTGTGCGTTGTCGAGTGTCCGAGAGGCGTCATCGAGCTTGAACCGGAGTGGAAATGATGGCTTACCTCAACAATTACACGGAGGAAAACCATGAGCTTTAAGAAAGTTACAACAGGCAACCATGCAGTGTCTTATGCAGTTTGGTCTTCAAGGGTTCAGGTCATTTCGGCCTACCCGATAACACCGCAGACACAGATCGTCGAGCTATTGTCGGAAATAGTTGCAGAAGGTCAACTTGACGCTATCTTCATCAATGTGGAATCGGAACATTCTGCAATGGCAGCGTGTATCGGCGCTGCTGCAACCGGCGCAAGGGCATTCACAGCGACCTCCGCACAGGGATTGGCATTGATGCACGAGATGTTGCATTGGGCGGCAGGCGCTCGACTTCCAATCGTTTTGGCCAATGTCAACCGTGCGATGGCACCGCCTTGGTCCGTGTGGACAGACCAGAATGACGCACTCGCTCAACGCGATACTGGTTGGATGCAGATTTACAACGAATCGAATCAGGAGGTCTATGACTCCGTGATCATCGGCTACAAAGTTGCTGAACAGGTTAGACTTCCGTTCATGACCGTGCTTGACGCTTTCGTTCTCTCCCACACATCCGAACCGGTCGAAATCCTGACGCAGGAAGAGGTCGATGAGTTTCTGCCACCGAGAGAGTTCGACCCGAAGTTTTACTCGATCGATCTGAACGACCCTCGTGGCTATGGACTTCTGACCATGCCGAGCGATTACTATGAATTTCGATACAAAGTGCAGATTGCCCATGAAAAGGCGCTTGAGGTCTATAAACGCGAGGTGGAACTTTTCGCCGAGATCTTCGGCCGCAAATATGGTGTTTTCGAGGAGTTCATGCTTGACGATGCTGATTATGTGTTGGTTACCAGTGCTACACTGACATCGGACGCAAAATATGCGGTCAAGAAATTGCGCGAGAAAGGCATAAAGATTGGTGTGCTCAAGATGAGGTTGTTCAGGCCGTTCCCGTTCGAGGACATCAGGCGTGTGCTCGGCGACCGCAAGAAAGTGGCCGTCATCGATCGAAACATCGGGTTCGGACATCACGGCATCTTCTATCAGGAGATCAAGTCGGCGCTCTATCCGCTTGAGAAACGGCCACCTGTGTTCGGTTACATCATAGGAATCGGCGGACGCGATGTCACACCAGCAGACATCGAAGACATTGTCGATGATATGCTTAAGCGCGAGGAAATGACCGAAATTATCTGGAAGGGGGTTAGGTTATGAGCGAAAAGAAAACAAGAAGAATTTGGGATGTCCCTGACGATGAACTTTTGCATCACGGACACACAGCGTGTCAGGGATGTGGTGGTGCTTTGTCGATGAGATTGGCACTCAAGGCACTTGGAGAAAACACAGTTATCACCATTCCTGCCTGCTGTTGGACAATCATAGCGGGCGGATTTCCGGGTCATGCCCTAAAAGTGCCCGTGTTCCATACCGCTTTTGAAACTGCTGCGATAGTGGCAACTGGCATCAAGGGCGGATTGAACATGACCGGCCGCAAAGAGGTTATTTCGATGGCATGGGCAGGCGATGGCGGAACTTTCGATATTGGAATTCAGGCACTTTCTGGCGCTGCAGAGCGTGGCGAGGACATCATCTATGTGGTTTATGACAACGAGGCCTATATGAACACTGGGATTCAGCGTTCTGGTGCAACCCCAGTCGGCGCTTGGACTACAACGACGCCCTACAAACGGCCAAATCCGAGACCCAAAAAGAACCTCATGGAAATCATGGCAGCTCATAGGATTCCCTATGCTGCAACTGCAACTCCGGCATTTCCAGAAGATCTGATCCGCAAGTTCAGAAAAGCTAAAGCATTGGCTGGCAAAGGTCTAAGGTTCATCCATATCCTTTCGCCATGTCCTCCGGGATGGAAGATGGCATCCGACTACTCGATTCATGTCGCAAGGCTTGCGGTCGAATCCCGTGTGTTCCCGCTCTACGAAATCGAGGATGGCGGCAAGAGCTACACCATCAATTATTGGCCGAAAGGCATTCCGGTCGAGGATTATCTGAAGATTCAGGGCAGGTTCAGGCATCTTTTCCGGCCGGGCGGCGAGAAGTGGCTTGAGGCGTTCAAACAAGATATCGAGGATAAATGGAACACACTGGTGCAGAAGCACATCGCTACTCACGGCACAACTGACAACATCCCAAGAGGTTTCTACAAATAATTCGCCTAAAAATCGAAAAATTCGTGCAATGGAGGGGGTTGGTTGGATTAAATTTTTGCCAATTCGAGGAGATGAATTGAAGCTATGAAATGCCGAATCTGTGGAGCTAAAGCCGTAATCTACTTGAGACAGCATAACTTGGCGCTCTGTGAGGAGCACTTCATCAGCCGCTTTGAACGCGAGGTTCAAAAGACAATAAAAAAATTTCGGATGTTCGATAGGGACGATGTGGTTGCGGTCGGCATCTCCGGCGGGAAGGACAGCACGACCGTAGCGCTTGTGCTCCATAAACTCGGCTACAAAGTGCGCGGAATTTTTATCGACCTCGGAATTCCCGGGTATTCGGCTTTTTCGCGCAACAAAGTGCAAAATTTTGCTCAAAAATTCGGGATTCCACTCGAAATTTACAATCTGAAGGAGAGGGAGGGCGAATCGCTGCCAGAGATAGCAAGCCGTCGAAAAGACCGAATTTGTTCGATGTGCGGCACGATTAAGCGCTACATCTTGAACAAATGGGCGCTCGAAATAGGCGCAGATGCGCTTGCCACAGGCCACAACCTCGACGACGAAACCGCAACACTCCTTTCCAACACATTGAGATGGGATGTCGGCTACCTTGCCAAACAGCACCCCGTTCTGCTGCCGACGCATCCGAAGTTCGTGAAAAAAGTTAAACCGTTGGCGTTCATGACCGAGCGTGAGATTGCGGTCTATGCGATTTTGAACGGTGTCGATTTCGTCAACCGATCGTGTCCGTTCTCGAAAGGCGCAAAATCGTTGCGATATAAACACCTACTCAACGAGATCGAGGTGCAATCACCGGGCACAAAGCTGAGGTTTTACAGAGAGTTCCTTGAATTTCAATCGAAATATCTGAAACCAGTCGAGAGCGAGCCTCAACTCAAGGAATGCAAAGTTTGTGGGATGCCGACAACCATTGATGTCTGCTCATTTTGCAGGATTTTCAGGCGGGGAGTTTGATCTCAACAATACACCCCCATCCCACCCCCCAAAGAGATGAAAAATCTATATCGCCTACCCTGCTCGGATATCCTTTCCAAAAATCGATTAGGGAGACGGATTACGCGAATCTATCCTCAAGTTTTTTAAGGACTTGCGGCATGGTAGTGTATTCGAGTTTGTCGGGACTCACTCGATGCGGTTCAAAAGGACCATGCCGACGGAGGTAATCGGAGATCATGTTCGCCGTTCTGCGAGCTTCGTCAAAGGCCGGATCGTCAAAGAGGTCTCTTGGACCGATGAGGTTACCGTTGGCTATTTGGAAACCAGCGGCTATGACTCTCGGTGGACCGTCGAACCTTGTGGGGTTCGCAAAGTGGAACGGGACAGGCATAAGCGGTCCGAAGTGCGATCCGCGCATCCAGCCTGCCACAAGATGCGGAAATGCAAAAGGCTCAAGCACCTCTCCGACCGCCGGAAATCCACTCTGACAACGCACGATCAAAACCGGATCATCCTTTCCAACATATTCGCCTGCGATGTAGTTCAGCTTTTCGACCGAAGCTACGGCCGCTATCTCGCCATCCAGACGCCTGTAAACCGCTTTGATGATGTAATCCTCAATCGAACCGATGAGCGTCAGAAGGTCATAAAGTTCTTCTGGCACATTAAGTTTCACTCTTTTACCCGATTTGACATCGAGGACATCGAAGGTAAAGCCGCCGTGCATCTTCGGATCGATCACAAGTCCAGCCGTGTTAAAGGGATCGGCAAAGATCTTGAACAAAGGCAGGTTCCACGCACCCGGGGATGTCTTATCCGCCATGAAGATGATCACAGGTTCCGATTTTCGCTCCTCGAACTCCATCTCCGCCGCACCGGGTCCAAGACCACGAATGTTTCCGCTGAATGCATCTGCAAGTAGGTCTTGCCCAGCCCCATAAAGCTTCAGCTCTTTGGCCTTCTCTGTCGCCACTTCAAAGGTCTGCCACGCCAGTTTGTGAATCTCCTCATTATCAACACCTTTCGTGTGAGTCATGATCAACTGCAAGTCATCCCCTACCCTCGTAACAAAAAAGTCGATTATCAATCCCTTGTCTTTGGCCTTTGCAAGCTCCTCCTCCGCAACCTCTATGAGACGAGGATGCATCCCGCTGTGCCCAACATAACCTCCTATGTCCGCTTTTATTACAGAAAGTGTCAGTTTCATCTGTCCTCCTCCTTTTTTGTCAAAATCGATTTTAATTTCGATGCTTTTCAAAAGTCAATCAAACTCTATGTCATTGACCGTCAGGCATTAAATCGGAGTGGCTTCCCTGTGCTTTCACAAAATTCCGATGCATGAACCGCCACTTTGGACGCCCAAAAACAGCAGTCCGACCGGTCGGTTAACGCTTTAATTCGCAAAGAATTAGCCTCAAAAACGGTGCACGATGCGTCTGACGGGACGGCTTTCGATACCGTAGCTTCTCAAACACAATTTGCTTTCAACCAGAAGGTTACAGGACAAAAACTGTTGTAACTATGGGCACCACAAGCATGGCGACCGACGCCCGATCGGTTTTTGAGGCGATTCTCAGTGAGATTGAGACATAAAGGTTGGCAAAAAGTCGAAGTTAAGATGCTCGGAAAGAAAGGGATAGCTTCATCTCAGTCAATTGTAGAAATCCATCAACACGGCAGCCCCGTCTTTGTCTATGGAAAGATGACACCGCAAAAGGCCGTCAAAGCGGTAAAACGCCACATCCTGAACGGAACATCTGCCCTCGATTGGCTCATAGGGTTAACCGAAGGAGGAGCGTAACACTATGGCAATCAACGAGATACTCGAAAAATTTGAGCCAAAACCCGAAAACCTTTTTGATGATCTTGCAGGCCGTTCAAAAGGCCAAACC
The DNA here is from genome assembly GCA_003645975.1 of Candidatus Hydrothermota bacterium. GTDB lineage: Bacteria > Hydrothermota > Hydrothermia > B15-G9 > B15-G9 > B15-G9. Next base: position 8,801 of record QNDP01000027.1, read on the forward strand.
GACGCATCACATCACACCAGCGGACATCTGTGTAACAGGCACGAAAGACGGCAAGCTCAAAATCGGAGGGCGGGCTACACGCCCAAACTTGCAGCAGTCAATGATTTGATGAACTCTTGATTTGTGGCCGTCAGTTTCATTTTTTGTATCAGGAACTCCATAGCCTCGACAGGGTCCATCTCGGACAGGACTTTTCTGAGGACCCAAACCTTGTTGAGTTCCTCTTGAGACAGAAGGAGTTCCTCGCGTCTGGTTCCAGAACGGTTCAGGTCAATTGCTGGGAAGATGCGCCTGTCCGCAAGCCTGCGGTCGAGCACGAGTTCCATGTTTCCGGTGCCTTTGAACTCCTCGAAGATCACCTCGTCCATCTTTGAACCGGTTTCGATGAGCGCTGTCGCTATGATGGTCAACGAGCCGCCCTCCTCGATGTTACGGGCAGAACCGAAGAACTTTTTCGGCTTGATCAAGGCCGTCGAATCGATTCCGCCGGTTAGGGTGCGGCCGGAATGCGGTGTTACAACATTGTAGGCTCTTGCAAGGCGCGTCAGTGAGTCGAGAAGGATGACTACATCCTTGCCGAGCTCGACAAGCCGTTTCGCCCGTTCGAGGACGATCTCGGCTACATGTGTATGGCGCTCAGCAGGTTGGTCGAAAGTGGACGAGATAACCTGAGCGTTCACCTGACGCTTGAAATCCGTAACCTCCTCCGGACGCTCATCGATCAGAAGGATTATCAGGATGACCTCCGGATGGTTTTTGACAATGGAATTTGCGATCTTCTGGAGCAGAACGGTTTTTCCTGCGCGCGGCGGTGAGACTATGAGTCCACGCTGGCCTTTGCCCATCGGGACGAACAGGTCAACGATGCGCATCGACAGGTCGTTGTCATCCGGGCGTTCCAGCCTGAACCGTTCGGTGGGATAGAACGGTGTTAACCTCTCGAAGATGGGTCTTGAGCGGGACTTTTCTGGATCATCATCGTTGACACTCAGGACTTTAACGAGTGCCGGGAAGCGCTCGCCTTCCTTCGGCGGCCGTACAAGTCCACCGATCTCGTCGCCGACACGGAGAGCGAACCTTTTGATTTGGGACGGTGAGACATAGATGTCTTCGGCCGAAGGTTGATAGTTATGCTCAGGAAATCTGAGGAATCCGAACCC
>QNDP01000028.1 GCA_003645975.1 Candidatus Hydrothermota bacterium
GAAGTTGAGCCCGAGATCCGTGCAACAATCCACTGTCCTGAAAGATTGGGGACTTGACACACAAAGCTTTGTTCCGGTCAAATGCGTGTCCGAAGACCTCACAAAGTCCGGTGTTAAAGTGCGGATTTTGATGGGTTCCTATGTCATCGAAAGCGCACTTTCGAGCATCGTCCATCGAGGTGTCGGGTTTAGAAACGGGACGCGCGTGTTCAGCGACATCTGGGTGACTCTAAGGCAGGTCGTCGCAGAATCCGCTGAGTCTCCAGAACTCGCTGTCGCATATTGGGAAGGCATCGATAGCGTCGCACATCACTATGGTCCGATGAGCGACCAGTGGCACACCGAAATCGAGATGATCGCCTACCTTATCGAAAACCAGATAATCAAGCAGATGCCTAAATCGTTGAAATCAAAAACTATGCTTGTCATAACATCTGATCACGGGCAGATCTATTCGCCGAAGGACAATGTCTTTGAGATCAAGCAGACGCCTGAGTTGGCTGACCTGTTGCTCATGAAACCGACGGGTGAGGTTCGACACCGATATTTCCATGCAATAAGTGGTTTTGAAGACGAACTCTTTGAGAGACTTGAAGAAAAATTCTCCGATTACGACATAAGATTCGTCCGTTCTGAGGATGCCCTGAAAATGGGATTTTACGGAGAGCCGTTCGATTACGCTGAGGTCAGACGGAGACTTGGAGACATAATCGGCATCTCATTTGGCCCGTTTGGAATCAGTTGGGACAAGGATCAGGACGATCTGATAGGCCGACATGGTGGCGCAACAGCCGACGAGATGCTCGTCCCGTTTATAGTCGTTGGCTTGGACGAGTTCTGAGCATCTCAAAGAGCTTTGGTAATGTTTGTGATAAGCCGTCAGTGGAATAGGGAATGCTGTTTGAAGTTTCAATTGTGGTGAAGAAAATCTCTAAAAATACTCCCGTTTTTAAAAAGAGAAAAAAGCGTGTTGTGTAAGACTTTCAAGTTATTTGAAAGTTGCTGAAAATGGGGGACTTATCGTTTCGATTGTCGAGAATCTTTTGGGCAACGTTGAGACCGGACGACGGCGAGCACGAGGGGCTATGCGAAGGGATTGAAACGGCTTTATGGAACTCTGATGACCATAGGAACGACAGCCCGGCGATTCCGCTCATAGGACGAGGAGGGGGTTCCTCCTCTGAGAGGGACTAAGGTGGACACGAGGATGCTCTCACTTCCTCAAAAGCTTTCGGTATATCTCCTTGCTGCGGAAGACTCTGCGCACATAATTTCTGGTCTCGTTGTAGGGGATCATCTCGACAAAAAGGTCTTCGTCCCGTGAATTACCCATGTATTTGAACCAGCGATAGACGCGCGGTGGGCCGGCATTGTAGCCTGCAAGCGCAAAAATTTCGGAATGAAATTCGTCGATGAGTTTTTTCAAATAGTGGACGCCGAGCTTGATATTGATCGATGGGTCGTAAAGCTTGTCCTTCTTGTATTTCGAGCCTTTGCCGATCGCCTCTTTCCAAATCTTCCTTGCCGTCTTGGGCAGCACTTGCGTCAGGCCGACAGCACCAGCCGGCGAGACGACCTTGTGCAGAAATCGGCTCTCCTCACGGACAAGGCCAAACACAAGCGCGACATCGACGCCGTATCTCCTTGCGTATTTGCGAATTTCGTGGGAAAACAGCATGGGATAGGCCAGTTCGAGCAACTCCTTCGGCAGGTTGGTCTTTGCGGAGTCAACGGCGAGCGACGCCGTCGCCATCGCTATCCAATGTTCACAAAGCGACGAGGCAAAAGAGGCGATTCGATAGCGGTCTATGTTTGAACCAGCTTGAGCCTCATCGATCGACCATTGGTAGAATCCGAGCAGCGCAAACGCCTGCCCTCTGACGGTCGCATCGGTCTTATATCCGTTGTTCCGCGAATCGCGGAGCCATTTGCCCAAACTTATGAACCTTTGGTTGAAACGGACGCCGGCCTTGAGCGAATAATAGGAGAACGGCGCCAATTTCCTCAACTGCGTCTTAAACCACGAGTTTTTTGTCAACTTATAAAGCCAGAACAATGAGGCGACCTTGACGTCTCTGTCATCGCCCTCAGCGGCCTCCTCAAAGAATTTAATTGCATCCTTTTTCTTTCCAAGACTGTAAGCGACTATTCCGAGACGGAATGCATGGAACGGAGTCCTGCCGACGATCTTTGAACCAAATCTTGCATAAGATTTTATGTCCCTGAGCCTTATGATCAAATTGGAGACCTCAAAAGTGGCGGCCGTTCGGACATCGGGTTCCGAACTTTCCATAGCCTCAAAGAAGTATCTCAAAGCTTTTCTATACTCGCCTCGATACTCGTAAATCCTTGCGGCATAAAGTTTGACCCTGAGATCGGAGATTGTCGGCTTGAAATACCGCATAAAATCTCTGTATCGGCCGAGTTTGTAGTAAATTTTTAGTCGGATGGCGGAACCTTTTGGGGCATATTTCAGCGCCTTGCGATACCTGCGGTTTAGAAACAGGGCTTTCGCCTTCTGACTCGACATGCCTTTGACGCGGTCGATGGCCTCTACGGCGTATTTCGTGTCGGCGAAACGGGTTAAAACACGCTTGTAATAAGCTCGACTTAGACTGGAGTTGCCCAGCAGCTCATAACCTCTTGCCATCAGAAGATATGCGTATGCAGAATCCTGATGGTTCAGGCTCGGCAGCAGCAGTTTGAGGATGTAAATGACATCGTCAGGGCTTGCCTTTACCCGTGACGCTGCGAATATGAAAACTGTTGTCCTATCGATGTTTGTCCCCCTTTGTGCCGCCCTCAACGCCACAGTCTTCGCCTTCTTAAACTCCTTTTTGCGCAAATAAAGGCCGAGATAAAGGAAATCAAAGAAGTCGTCCATCTCAGGAAACAGTTGGTGCGCCTCTTTCAAAAAAGTGAGGGCGTCCGGCAAGTCAAGCCTATAAGCCGCAAAGGAATAGGCTAAAATGTCGAACTTGTCCAACCGGTCAACAGGTGTCCTTTCTATGGAATGCATGACATCGTTGTAGTCCCCAAGTCGAATGGATGCGGCTATGTAAGTCCTGCGCGCCGTCCGATCATAGGTAAAGTCTTTTAAAACCTCTTTGACACGAGCCCAATCGCGATATTGCGATGTGTGTCTCGCAACTTGAATGGGTCCGACGGTGAAAACCAAAGCCACTAAGTATTGCATAAACCTCGCCCTTTCTTGGAGTTGGACATGTTATTTTATAGGCTTTCGCAATTCATTAAAATTTAGTGTGTTACACGCAATCGGGTTAATTCGGTTTGTCCGACGGCGATAAGTCCTTTGAATCCAAGCGGTCGTTTTTCGACGAAGGCAAGCCATGTCCTTTGAGCGAAAACTTTTTGAAAACCGATTCTGCTTTCAGTTCAAGGGATTCGATGTCGCCATCGTTAACTATCACGAAATCTGCGACTCGCTCTTTTTGGGACTGAGGCATTTGGTTTTTCAAGATGTTGAAGAATGCCGATTTAGGGTAACCGCTACGCTGAGCGAACCGTTCCGCCGCCGTCTCGATGTCCGTTTTGACAAGCACGATGTGATCGCATAATTCACTCAGACTTAACTCGATAAGTAGTGCTCCGTCTATGACCACAATGTCCTTTTGGGATCTTTTCACAGCGTCCACCACTTCCCGTTTGAGGTCATCCCACACGATTTCACCGAGCCTTTTTATGCCGTTCGGATCTTTCACGAAGATCAGCTCGCCGAGCGCCCGTGTATCGACCGACCCGTCCGAGTTAAGGACACCTTCTCCGAAGACCTTCCCGATCTCCTTCGCTTTGTTCATCGTTATCCTGCGCCCGATCACATCCATATCGACCAGTTCTGCACCTAATTTTTTGAACACTTTGGCAACGGTCGTCTTGCCGCTTCCGGGAATCCCTGTCACGCCGATCACCATTTTCGTCTTGTCCATCTTCGCCGTCCTCCCGGTGTCGATGTTCAGAAGTGTGTTGACTCAAGTGGCATCAAAACTGGCAGTTTTTTTGAGATGACATTGATGGCGACGGAATCGACGGGGACGTCCGAGTCCTCGCCGTCAACATGGAAATAGGCAGGCACATCGGACTTTATCTTGACCGTCTTGCCTTGAGTGTAGTGAACCTCGGGTTCGTTCAGATGTTTTCCCTGAAATGTCAGCCAGACTTTTTTGAGGAAGGTGAGGAAGTTGACTTTATCGACGAGATCGACATCGAGCAGTCCATCGACGATCGAAGCCTTCGGAAACAGCCAGAATCCACCGCCGAGAAATTGGCCGCATCCCACGCTGCAGACAGTAAATTTGCCCTCTCGAAAAACATTTTTGTCCACAAGGACTTGCATCTTCGGAGGCTCAAATTCGAGCAGTCCGAGCACGACGCTCAGAAAATAGAGGATGTCCCCTTTGAGCAACGGAATGGTTTTGCTTCGCATGGACACATAGGCATCGAAACCCATTCCAAATCCGTTGACGAAGTATCTGACGCCCAAATTGCTTTCTACGACACCCGCATCGACCAGTTTGACTTGCGTTTTTCCGCCCAAAAACAGTCTGTCAAAGACCTTTCGCCAGTCCTTTTCCTCGCCATAGATGAACTTGACATAATCGTTTCCGGTTCCAAGCGGCAGTGCCGTTATCGGTGTCCCTGTTTTTATAACGGCCTGAGCGACTTCGTTAACAGTTCCGTCCCCTCCCATGATCAGGATCAAATCCGCCCACTTCGACATTTCAAAGGCTAATTTAACCGCATGTCCTTTACTCTCAGTAAATTCAACTTTCGGACTCATGCCGGCCTTTTTCAGCATTTCGACCACTGCCGGCAGCGCCTTCTTTGCACGGCCATGTCCAGCCACCGGATTGACGATGACTCCAACCTTCTTCATCAGCGTTTTTTATGAGGCCACATCCCGATTAAGTCAAACTTTTGCAGATGTAACTCTTTGGGATAGAGAAAATTGTGCGTAAATTCAGCTCCAAAACTCACCACTTAGCCGATATGTGATTCTGTCCACTTATGATCCTGTTCGCCAAGACTTTAAATCCAGAGACCACTTTTATTAAACCACTTTTTGAGAAAACGGCCTTTTCGGCTAAAATTAAGCCAAGTTTTGAAAGAAACTAAAAAGGAGGAGCTGAAATGCGGAAATTGGCGGTTGCTGTCTTGATTTCCATGATAGCCTTTATGAGTGTTTCGTCTAATTGTAAGTCGGAACAACCTCGATCTACTCCCCAAGAGGGCTATGAACATCCCGCTGAACCTGTTGAAACTTGGCAGGATGGCTTTTTCCGCCAGAAGACCGTCGATGCCTCAAAGGTGCTGAAAGACTCGGTCATCAAAGCGAAGGTCGATGGCAAGTGGCAGACTTTTAAGACGACACCTCTGCCCGATGCCTTTGTAAGTTGGGCGGCACAAAGGAGATTGCACTATCTGGAGGGGATAAAACACGGTGAGATGCCGCCGCTCGCAGGACCTCACAACGCTATGGTGGCAAGCTACGGTGTCAGGCGCAGGGATACACATTTCAGAATCAACAATGCGGTCAAAGGCACTGGATTCACTCCGAAACCTGAGATGATCGACACGCTCATTGAACTATTGGAGTCAACTATCGACAGCCCCATAACTTACAAGATAGACATCCTCAAAAAACTCTATTCGGACCCGGATCGGTATTTCGACCGCACCAAGATCCTTTCGCTTGAGCTTTACACGACTAAGGAGTTCGAGACCCACACATTCCTGAACGAGATGGCCAACCCTGCCGTCTCCATAGTTTACCTCGACATTCCGAGCTTCGAGGTCAAAGCAATTGCCCAGCTCATGCATCCCAAAGATCCCCATCTCAGCGAATACGAAGAGAAAATCGTCGAGTATGCGAATCTGATCCACAGCTATTTTCACGGTGAGTTCAAGCGGATATTCCCTGCCGTGATCTACCATGTCATTGAGGTCTATGACAACACCCCGCGCAAAGGTGCACGCGGAAGACGGATAATGCCACAACTGCCATGACCCGCGCGATCATTTTCGATCTGGGCGAGACGCTCGTCCGTTTTGTCGGCGACCCGGTCGAAGTTACCCGTGAGGGTGTCCGTTTGATGCATGAATTTTTGAGAGATAACGGGATCCGGCTCGATGTCGAACAGCTCTACGATAGGTGGGTCAAAGCTCGGCTTGAGGCGTTTGAACAGGCGCAACAAGACCTCACAGAGCGCACTGCTGACGATACGCTCAAAAAGGTCTTGGAATCGTTCGGGTTAGACGATGTCCCGGACGAACTTGTCCGTAAAGCTGTGGACATATTCTTTGAACCGGAAGCACAGGCTTATGAGGCGTTTCCCGACGCCGATGAGACCCTTAATCGACTGAAAAGCAAGGGATTCAAGCTTGCGGTCTTGTCGAACGCAACATGCGATCGGCTGATCAAGCGGTTGGTGAGGGACGCCAATTTGGACAGATATTTCGACCTCGTTACGAGTTCCGCCGGGTTGGGCATCCGCAAACCGCATCCGGATGCGTTCATCCGCGTCCTCAATTCGCTCGGAGTCAAACCGTCCGAGAGCCTCATGGTGGGCGACTCCCAAAAACACGATGTGCTTGGCGCCCATACGGTCGGCATGAAAGCCGTCCTTGTCCACAGTGAACCCTTGAGTTACGAAGACCCCAAACTGATGCCCGATTGGGCGGTCAAGGAGCTGTCAGATGTCCTCGAAATTGTCAAAAAAGTTGGGAATTAAGCGTGGGAAGCCGATCATCGGCGTGGTGCATCTGATGCCGCTGCCGGGCAGCCTGAACTACGATGGCGGATGGCCTGACAGGATTTTGGAGCGTGCGGTCCACGATGCCGCAGCGCTCGTCGGGGGCGGCGTTGACGGCATAATCATCGAAAACTTTGGGGACGCACCTTTTACGAAATCAAGGGTGATGCCGCATGTCGCAGCGATGATGGCTGTGGTCGCAAAAGAAATTGCATCGAAATTCGATGTTCCGTTAGGCATCAATGTGCTGCGCAACGATGCGATCACGGCCTTCGCTGTGGCAGCAGCCGCAGGCGCAAGGTTCATCCGCTCAAATATCTGGATCAGCGCCGCAGCGACCGATCAAGGGATCATAGAAGGCGTGGCATACGAGGCGCTAATTTACCGAAAGATTTTGGGATTTCCGAACATAGCGGTTTTCGCCGATGTCGCAGTCAAACACTCCGCTCCGATCGGTGTGAGACCGCTTGAAGAGCTTGTCGTCGAAGCGGTTGAGCGCGGCGGCGCTGATGCCGTCATAATCACAGGTTCACAGACAGGCCGACCACCGTCTCCTGAAACTCTGGCAGAGCTTAAGTCCAAAATCCCAAAAGATGTCCCGGTCATTGTCGGAAGTGGCGTGAATCCGGAAAATGCGGTTCAGTTCGCAAGATATGCCGACGGTTTCATCATCGGAACCTACTTCAAGAGGGATGGCGTTACCACTAATCCAGTTGATCGACTTAGGGTTATCGAGTTGGTGGAATTGATAAGGCGGGCTGTTCCATAATTTCGCCTTCCAATCGGCTCACGAACTTGAGTTCCTGAAACAATCGGAGGATGTTATGAAATTTGGCAAATTTAAAAGGCTTCATTTTGTCGGCATAGGCGGCTCCGGGATGAGCGGCATCGCTGAGGTCCTCCACAATCTCGGCTTCCAGATAACCGGTTCCGACCTCAAATCGTCCCAGATCACAAAACGGTTGGAATCACTCGGAATCAAAATAACTTACGGGCATAGACCCGAAAATGTCGAAGATGCCGATGTGGTGGTCATATCCTCTGCAATACCGGATGACAATGTCGAAGTTGTTCATGCCATGGAACTTAAAATTCCAGTCATAAAACGGGCGGAGATGCTCGCTGAGTTGATGCGCATGAAATATTCGATCGCTGTATCCGGGGCGCATGGTAAGACGACGACGACATCGATGATAGCTGAAGTTCTTGAAAATGCTGGACTTGACCCGACAGTTGTGGTCGGCGGCAGGATAAGGGGACTCGGCACAGGCGGGAAGCTTGGACAAAGCGAATACCTTGTGGCAGAGGCTGATGAATCCGACAAATCGTTCCTGCAACTCTTTCCAACAATTGCGGTGATAACGAATGTCGATGAGGAACATCTCGACAATTACGGCACTTTCGACGCAATAAAAAGTGCATTCGTCCAGTTCGCCAACAGGGTGCCGTTCTTCGGTTTGGCAATCGTCAACCTCGACGACCCCGGTGCACGGGACATTTTGCCGAGAATCAAGCGTCGGGTCATGACCTACGGGTTGATCCGTCAGGCGGATGTTCATGCGCGCGAGGTCAAACTTGACGGTCTAACCTCTTCGTTCCGAGCGTATTATCGGGACATGTTCCTTGCCGAGGTCAAACTGCATGTTCCGGGATTGCACAATGTCAAAAATGCGCTCACCGCATTTGCAGTCGGAATCGAGTTGGAACTCGACATGCGGACGGTCGCAGATGCGCTCGGCAATTTCAAGGGCGTGATGCGGCGTTTTGAACTGAAGGGCGAACGCAACGGCGTAACGGTCGTCGATGACTACGGACATCATCCAAGCGAGATCGACGCTGTGCTCAAGTCCGCAAGGTTATACTGGCAGGGACGAATCGTCGTCGTGTTCCAGCCACATCGTTACACACGGACAAAATTCCTGCACAAAAAGTTCGGCCCTGTGTTCAACGAGGCCGATGTGGTGCTCATATTGCCGATCTATCCGGCTGGCGAGAAACCGATCGAGGGCGTCTCATCGAAGTTGATCTATGATGCAGTTCGAGAGGCCGGCCATCGCGATGTGAGACTTGTCGAAAGTTTCGACGAGGTCTTGGAGATTTTGGACAACGAGCTGAAACCCGGTGACCTGCTGATCACGCTCGGAGCAGGCGATGTGTGGAAGGTCGGAGACAGGTTCCTGAAGGCATAAGCTCGGCAGCGCCAGCCGACGACATCTCGAATCCATCAGGGTATAAACCGAGCCTTCATCCTTCCCCTCTGGGGCAGAATGGGAGCTCCCCCTCAATCGAGAACGGTCAAGTTCCTTATCAGCAAAAACCAAAGCCAAATTTTCACACAAATTCCTTCATCACAAACAAAGTTATCAATAGCTTTAAGTCGCTTGGATCTTTCGTGTTAAGGGGATGCAACCGCTGCGTAACTCCTTTAAAATTTGACCCGTCATGAACTTCGAGGATAGAGGTCGGGTTGAGTATTTGAGGCTTCTGATCGATGCCTCCAAGTATCTGGATTTTAGGGGCGTGCCGCAGGTCAGGCGAATCGTCCTCTTTGAACTCAATGACCTGTTTGTCCCGCTCAACGGCATCATCGAACGCAGGGAGAGGTTTGAGCCGTCGAAGTTTCTGCCGTCTGAAATTGAAAATGAGGAATACCTTCCGCCTGAGATGCGCGAACGGTTCAGGCGCGAGTTCTACCGTGAGACCGTCCAGACCGAGCCTGTGCCGATGGCCGATGTTATCTCGAAATACGACGAGATCGTGATCTTGGGCGATCCCGGTTCAGGCAAATCCACAACGCTCAAACACATCGCATTTTCGCTGGCCAAGAAGCTGCTCGGCGAAGGCGAATCGATTTATGACCTGCCCGATGAGGTCGTTCCCATCCCGATAACGCTCAGGTTCTTCGCAAAGTGGCTCCGCGAGGGCAAAATCAATTCGCTCGAAGATTACATCAAGCAGTTTGTCGCCAGCGACTTATACGAGATCAAATCGACTCTTGACCGCTGGCTTGAGTATCCGTCCGAAAGCGATTCGGAAGTCCGAAGGAAGATAGCGAGGATTGGGAGATTCCTTGACGAAACGATAAAATCAGGCAGGGCGATCGTCCTTCTGGACGGGCTTGACGAGGTCGAAGCGGGCGACCTGCGGAAC
>QNDP01000029.1 GCA_003645975.1 Candidatus Hydrothermota bacterium
AATACTCATGGCCGCTTTACCAAGCGCTTATCATAGCGGCTGCACTCCTCAAAGTGCATGTCAACTCCTTAATTGTCAGACAGTTTCCTTTGAGCATCATCGCAATCCTTATAGGCTATCTCTTTGCGATTAGACCGATCTCAAGGACGCATGTCAGGACAAAACTCGATGTCCGAAACGGCCTGCGGATTCTGGTCGAAGCGGTCTATCCGCTTCTTATTGTTTTAGTTATCTCCATAATCTTTGGGGTCGAACTCGTCATCGGGTTGGCGATTGCTTTGGTCGCCGCCATGCTTCCGATCTACAAATCGTTGAATTGGAAAAAATTGATTCGTTCAATTCCTCTCGGCACTGTGCTCGTGGTTTTCGCTGTGATGGCCTTCAAATCGGTTTTGAATGACAGCGGCGCAATCGGGAGGTTGCCAACTGAACTGTCAAACATCGGCCTGCATCCTGTTGCGATTGTGGTGCTTACGCCGATGCTCGTCGGCCTGCTGACGGGCGTCTCATTCAGCTTCGTCGGAATCGGGTTTCCGCTGCTTCTGCCGTTTTTGAACTCATGGACATTGATTGCGTTAGCCTACTTGTCCGGTTTTGTCGGTGTCCTTTTGAGCCCGGTGCATCTGTGCCTGATCTTCTCGGCGAGATATTACCGGGCGCCGTTGAGTGCGGTCTATAAGCTGCTTTATGTGCCGGTAGGGCTGCTAATGGCTTTAGGGGCGTTGTGGACCTTAGCGATTTGAAGCCCAACTGACGAGGATTTCGGCGATTCGTTCGGCCGCATGGCCGTCCCACAAGGGCGGAATTGAGCCTTTTTTCCAATTGTCATTCAGCGCATTCCGTGCGGCAGCAAGGATCTGTGGTTTGCGGTTGCCGACCACCACATTTGTGCCCACTTCGACTGTTATAGGTCTTTCGGTGTTCTCCCTCAAGGTGATGCATGGCACGCCGAGCACCGTTGTCTCCTCTTGCACTCCGCCGGAGTCGGTCATCACGAAACGAGCATTCATCTCCAGCGCAAGGAATTTCGTGTAGGAAAGCGGTTCGAGCAAGATCATCCCTTCGGACGGCTTGAGTCCAAATTCGTTGAGTCTGCTGCGAGTTCGAGGATGCACCGGGAACACGATCTTGATCTCTCGGGCTATCTGCGACAGCGCATCCCAGATCTCTGTAAGTCTTTCTCGGACATCGACATTTGATGGACGATGCAGTGTAAGCAACGCATAGGTTTTCGGTTCGAGGCCGAATTCTTTGTGCAAATCGATACTTTTTGCACGCTCTATATAGCGTTTGAGTGTGTCAATCATCACATTGCCAACGAAGAAGATTTTTTCATCCGGAATGCCTTCACGCTTGAGGTTTTCGATGCCGCTGCGTTCTGTAACGAAAAGCAGTTCCGAGAGCACATCGGTAACAATTCGGTTGATCTCCTCTGGCATGGTGCGGTCAAAACTGCGCAGACCCGCCTCGATGTGGGCAATTAAGGGGTGATAAACTTTTCGTAGACAGCGATACTTTGCCGCACTCAGGGCACAGGCAAGGGTGGAGTTGACATCGCCGAACACGATCACAAGGTCAGTTTTTTGGTGCATAAGGACATCCTCAATACCCATCATAATTTTTGCGGTCTGGCGTGCATGTGTGTCCGAGCCGACGCCGAGATAGATGTCTGGTTCTGGCAAATCCAAGTCGTCAAAAAAGGCTTTTGACATCGTGTAATCGTAGTGTTGACCGGTGTGGAGCAGGATCGGTTCGACAATGTGATTGTATTTTTGGAGTGCTTTGAGGAGTGGTGCGGCTTTCATGAAGTTCGGCCTTGCGCCGACTACAAGCAAAAACTTAGCTCCCATGATTAAACGGGTTACAGGTTTGAACGGGAAAGTTGGAGGCCGCCATCATCTTTTCGGGGTCACCATGCATAGGGCAACATAACCTTGAGCCGTCTGATGTCGGTTTTGTGGACAACAGCGGCCTGCCTCAATGCCCTTTTTCTTTTGCGGCTCTTTTTGGAAAGCAGATGTCCATGAAATGCTTTGAATCTACGGACCTTACCGCCGCCCGTAATGCGAAACCTTTTTGCTGCTGCGCGTTTTGTCTTCATCTTTGGCATTTCGTTGACCTCCTTTGGAATTTCCTTTGAAATGGCGGGGTATTATAAAGCATGGTGGCACATATTTTGTCCATCTTTGGAAGGACGGTCATGACCGTTGGGGCTCGACCTTGACAATGTCGATGACATCACTGTGAATCTCACATCGGTTGAAGAACACGAAGTCGGACGCCTCGCAGATGAGGCCATCGGTGTCAGATTCCTCAGCGGAAATCTCGTGCTTCAAGTCCCTGAAAATTCAAGGTATCAAATTGAGGCCTTTGATGTTACAGGGCGTAAGATTGCCACTGTTTTCAACGGCGACCTCACAGCCGGACGCCATACTTTCGCTATTCCGAATCTCCGAAGCGGAGTCTATTTCTTTGTGGTCAAGTCGGAAAATGGCTTAAAATCGACAAGTAAATTGGTTTATGTCCGGTAGGATTCGTAAGGGGACAAGCAAAAACGAACAGCCCAGCCCCATAACCGACCTCTGACACAAGGAGGGGGTGTTTCACTTATCGTCAGTGATGGAATTGCGTGGAATCACCTTGTTTTTTCAACTTACCACCTGTTCTTTTATTTTAGTTCTACCTATCGTTCTCATAGGCCTAATCATACATCGGTTTTGGTGTTATCAGCTTGAAGCTGGCCGTTCCGTCGCCATGTGATGCTAAATTCGCAGTCTATGATGTAACCAGAAGGTGCGTCTGGCGCACAACGAGACATCTTGAAGTCGGCTATCACGATGTGAACCTGAAAGCTGACCTTCGGAGCGGCGTGTATTTCATCGAGGTCTCGACGCTGTTCGGAAAAGCGGACACAAAAGTCGTCGTCTCAAGATAGAACCAGTCAAGTTGGGCTGAAACCGATTGGGAGTTAACCGCGCCCTGCCCCTTAAACTATGAGCCTTTCATTCGACAACTTGGTGGAGTTCAATGTGTTACAGAATTCACCATGTGTAATAAATTCCCCAACCTGCTCCGATCCCTCCGTAGTTCCGTTCGTCCTCGTCCTCAACAGTTCCAACGGTTTTCCTGAAAAACAGATAATATGAGTTGACCTCGAAATCCATTGCAATTCCTTGCGATCCGCGTCTTGAAAATGGCAGATAGATAGTTACGCCGATAGAGTAAACCCCGCCCGAAAGCGCCTGTTCCGTGTGCCTGAGCGTAAAACCGTCTTGGTAGTATTCGCTTTTGCTTCTGCCCTCAAGTCCGACCGACATGTAAGGGATGACGTAGGAGCTCATGACGAAATATTTGTAAAGCCTTAAGCCCCAGCGTATCCAGTGATAAGGTCTTATGACATAGTCGTTTGAATCTGGCAGATAGTAAGATTTTTCACCGACACGGAACGCAAAGAAGCCGCGCATCCCGTTGCCCCTCTCAGAGTTGTAGTGGACGGTCAGTCCGTAGGCTATCGGATCGACGAAGAAGCCGACCTGCCAGTTCGGCACAGGTCTAATGTATCCCACAACTAAACTTAAGACCATCAATGTGTTGACCATAATGATCCCTCCGTTTTATTCCTTTTTGTTCGGAAAATTGTAAATCAAACCGAACAAAACCTTGTCCGAAGATGCGGCATATTCGCCGCTCAAAGTAAATTGTGCGTCGGCCGAGCCTACCTCCCCGACGGCCGTCCGATTATGTCTCAAAAATTCATAACCTACCTCAACTGCAAGGTCTTGGCTCACCATGTAGTCGATTGCAAATTTCAACGAAAAGGCGGCGCCCGGCTCACCGAAAAGCGGCGTATAGTGCTCATTCTGAATCGGTTCCGTGTAACCCAATCCGAAGAACAGCACGGAGTTGTGGATCGTTTCGTAACGAAGTTCCAATGAGTAACGAGTTATGTCATTCCAGTCCAAATAGAAGGTATCTCTTTGGACGAACACCGCCGGAGAAATGCCTCTCGGCCAGCCGGTTGTGTTCCAAGTCGGCCTGTCCCAGCGGAACCGTTCGACCTTCAGGTTTAAATCCGCATTTTCGGCCAATTTGAGGGTTACGCCTGCGGAAAACTTGGTGAATCCGAACAAGTTGAGCGCAGTGCTCAGGCTGTATTCGGAGACTCCGCCACTGAACACGGCGGAATCTATCGTCTCGGCCAGTATCGAGTCCTGCGGGAAATATGTCGTCCTAAGTTCATATCCCTCAAGCGAGATAGGCTGATAGCGTTTCATCCCCAACGAGAGTTTTATCTTTCCGACTTCGAGTCCGATCCCCAATGCGTAGGTCCACGATGTTCCATCACCGTTAAACTCACGCATCTCAGGGATATAGACGAACTGAATCGGCACAGAGTCGGCCATGAAATTGTCTATGAATGACGAAATGTGGTGCAGTTTCACATACTTGTAGCTGCCATTGACTTTCACATAACCCCCTGACACCCCGACTGTCAGGAAATCGGTCAGATAGGTCGCCCAGCCGACAGCGAACTCAATGGACGATATGTTGGTTCCCCAATCAAACTGCGGCATCGAAACTTGTAGGACGGTGTCGTAATATCCGACTGGAAATTCGTATAGATCCAAGTTGATCAACCGTCCAAACGGACGAAACAGTCCGAACCCCAACTTTCCGTCAAAAAATGGCACATCGAACCCGGTTTTGTAATTCAACAGAACCTTTGACTCCGAATTGGATCGATGTCTCAGCGTATAGTCTCCGTCGTATCCGATGATCCCTGTGTTTGTGGTTACCGAGATTAGTGGGATGTTAGTCGTCAACATGATGCCATAACTTCCGGTAGAATAGGCGAGTTCAGACGGGTTCCATGCCAGCGCTGTCCAGCCTGTGCGGTTGATTTCAACATCGGGCATAACCCACCCCTGCCCAACGAGCATGAAAGGGACAAACATCAACAGAAGGCTTCTTTTCAGCATGTTTTCCTCCTCATTGCTTCAAAAAATCTCGCCCTAATTCAGGTTCCAATCGATTAGATACCAACATGTTCTCACCTTAAGCGGTTTTGAATTATAGGAGATGGGGTTACGAAAATCATCCGCATAAGGTTTTGAGACGGTTATCGGCATTTCCTTCAGCGATCGGGCTACATTATGGTCGGTGGAGATGTGAGATTTACCCAATCCGTTTGCGCTTCACCGATTTCGACTATATACTCATTGGCATGAAAGCGAGACCACTGTTCGGATTACCAATTCCACTTTTAACTCTCCTTTTATTTATGGCATGCAGTCGGGAGATAACTTCTGAGATATGGCTGGGCTTGTATTTACAGGGCAAAAAGATAGGCTATCAGCACATAATGGTAAATCGGCATGACGGAGGTTATCTCCTCAGAGAGGACGACCTATGGCGAGTGGCGATGTATGGCTCGGAAAAAAGGTTAATGTCGAACAGCATCGAAAAGACCGACGCCGATTTAAACCTCAAAGAATTCGAATTTAAACTCCGAACGCAAGATCAAGCGGTCGAAGCAAGGGGATGGGTATGGCAAGACACACTTTTCGTCGAACTGTCCGATGGAAACGGCCGTCGAAGGATAAGCTATCCTTTGGGCGGTAAACCGCTACTTACCTCGCTAATAGCTCATGCTATGTTCCTTACGGGTAAAGTCAAAACCGGTGAGTTCATAGTCTTCGACCCATCGACATTCTCTCTGAAGGAGGGCAAGGTCGAGGCGCTCGGAACCGAACGAATAGAACATCGAGGCCGTTCGTTGAAATGTGAGACTTATATGCTGGAAGTGGCAGCATCTCGATCGAAGATATGGGTTCATGATCGCAAGATAATCCGAGAGGAAGCGCCTATGGGCATCGTCGCCGTCGAGGAGCCTGAGACACTTGCTGTCAAAGGATTTGAAGAACTGGTTGACCTCTTAAGCTTCTACTCCATCAAAGTGGACACACCTTTGTCGGAGGATGTGCACTACATAAAACTCGAACTGCAGAACATTCCAACATCCAATCTCGACTTGGAATTTGGTCCGCAGCGTGTCGTGGAGCAGGGCGATACTTGGGCGATAGTGGAGTATTCTGCACAGGGCTTTGCGGATTCCCTGCCAAACCCGAACGAATTTCTCAAATCCACTCCTTTCGTTCAGGTTGACGCTCCTGAGATCCAAGAGGTTGCATCGAAGATCGTTCAGGGTTTGGACGACGACTCGGCCAAAGCTTTCGCCATCCTGTCTTGGGTGTTCAACGAGTTGGAGAAGCGGCCAAGTGTTACGCTCCCTTCGGCTGTGGATGTCCTCAAGGAACGATATGGAGATTGTAACGAGCACGCAGTTCTCTTTGCTGCACTTGCCCGTGCATCAGGGATTCCTACGGAGATATTGGTCGGATTGGTCTATCAGAACGGTGCCTATTACTATCACGCATGGAATGCGGTGTATGTGCATGGAAAATGGTTTTTTGTGGATCCGATCTTCTTTGAATTTCCAGCGAAAGCTACACATCTCCTCCTGAAGCGTGGCGGAATTGATCGACAGGCCGACATCGTCCCAGTTGTGGGCCGATTAAAAATCAAGGTGTTAGAAGCAAAGTGAAGGTAATAGCCAGACTTCCAAATTGGGTTGGGGACTTGGTGCTGGCCACGCCGTTTGTCCATGCACTTCGTGATGCATTTCCAGATGCCGAAATAACCGTCGTTGGGCGCAGACCGGCTCTGGAACTTATCGAGTCAAACCCTTTTGTTGACCGGATCATTCCGATACGGCGGCGTGGCATAACAGAAGCGAAAAACATCAGGGATCAAGGTCCGTTCGACATAGGCTTCGTGCTCCCTCCGTCCTTCTCATCCGCCGCCTTCCTGACGCTCGTCGGCGCTGAACGACGCATCGGATACGAGACCGATAGGCGCGGCTCACTCCTGACGGATGCACTGCCAGAACCCGTCGGTGTTATACACCGTGCGGACTCCTATCTGAAGCTGATCGAACATGTTATCGGACGGAATCAACTTCACATGGCCTATCACACCGAGATCCATCTGACTGACAAAGATTTCGTTAAAATCAACGACATCCTGCCGAATCTGAAGAGGCCGCTCATCGTGTTGAACCCGAATTCAGAGGCTCCATCGAGGCGCTGGCCACCGATCTACTGGATTGAACTCGGCAAAGCACTGTGTCAGAAGGATGTGTCGATAATCCTCGTTGGAGGTCCGTTCGATGTTACACGGACTCGCAGAATAGCACACGAGATCGGATGCGATCGCGTCATAAACCTCGCCGGGCAGCTCCACTTGAGGGAACTTGCGGCGCTCCTCTCGTCCGCCGACCTTGTGGTCTCAAATGACACAGGGCCGATGCACATCTCCTACACCGTGGGCACGAAGACGATAGCCCTGTTCGGTGCGGGCGACGAGCGTGTTACAGGACCGTATCGTTCGCCTGATGTCGCCATCGTGATGCGTGCTCCCGATGTCCAATGTGCTCCTTGTGGCAAAAATTACTGTCCGCTCAATCACAAAAGATGCATGTGGGAGCTTAAGCCAGACCTTGTCCTTGCAAAAATTGAAGAGATCCTTATGGACGAGAAATGGAAAGCGAACGAACACTCCTGAAATTCGTCGCCGTCTTCTCAGGTTACAATGGTCTCCACATCATCCGAAATCTCACCTTCTCGGTGAAAGAGGGGCAGTTCTGGGCGGTTATGGGGCCTAACGGCTCCGGAAAGACCACACTTCTGCGGACGGCGATCGGAGAGATTCCAGCGGACAGCGGAACCACTCTACTCGACGGACGCCCGATAAGCGAATGGGATCGAACGGAGATAGGCCGACTTGTCGCCTATGTTCCGCAGGACATGGTGATAAATCCTGCCATGCAAGTCTTTGAATATGTGTCTCTTGGCCGTTATCCCTACATCGGCGCTTTCAGATCGCTCAGCGACAAAGACCGATACATCGTGGAACGCTCACTGGAACAGGTCGATGCCCTGCCTTTGAGAAATCGATTCCTTTCGGAACTTTCGATGGGCGAACTCCAACGGATCAGGTTGGCAAGGGCGCTGGCACAGGAACCGAAGCTTCTGATCCTCGACGAGCCGCTCGCCCACCTCGACCCTTCCCATCGATTTGAAGTGCTCAAGTTCCTCAGCGACCTGACCGAAGTGGGCATATCAATCCTTGCGGCCATCCACGAAATCGAGATGGCCTACCCTTACATAGACCATGTGATCTTTTTGAC
The DNA here is from genome assembly GCA_003645975.1 of Candidatus Hydrothermota bacterium. Taxonomy (GTDB): domain Bacteria; phylum Hydrothermota; class Hydrothermia; order B15-G9; family B15-G9; genus B15-G9. The sequence goes on from QNDP01000029.1 coordinate 8,249, forward strand.
GAAAGACCATTCCAACATAGTGGGGCACAAAAACGAGAAATTTAACGAGGAGATAGTTCGTCAGGTCTTCGATGTGGAAAGCAAATTTTTTATGAACAGGCTTGTGCTTCTGCCGAAGGAGAGTTCCGAATAGACGAAAATCTATGTCCTCGAATCTGTTGGGACTTTATCGGGCTGGGAACCTTTGCAGTTGTCAACCGTGTGGTCTTTGTCCCTGTGTCCGTTCAATATCTCCATAGCCTTTTCGATGTCCTTACGGATCTGTGCCTTGAGTTCCTGAAGTGATGGAAATTTACACTCATCTCGAATTCTTTCGTAAAACTCGATTGTTATGGGTTTTCCGTAAAGTTCACCGCCGTCGTAGTTTGGAATATGGAGCTCTATCTGCATATCCGACGGCTTATTCGACACGGTCGGGCGATGCCCTATGTTCAAAACTCCTTTGTGCTCAGAGCCATCGAGTATTGCAATGACGGCATAGACCCCTTTGGCCGGCTTAACCTTTTGGGGATGCGTTTTGATGTTCGCTGTCGGAAATCCGAGTTTGCGGCCGAGTCCATGCCCTTTAATCACTTCTCCGACGATGCGATAGGGATGCCCTAAGAGAAGCGAGGCCTTTCTGACATTGCCCTCAGCGACGAGTTTCCTGATCTTCGTCGAACTCACGACTTCGCCCTCGATTATCACCGGCGGGATGATCGTCAGAGCGAACCCCCATTTGTCCAGATTGCGCGCCAAGAATGCGGTGTCGCCCTCGCTGTTCCGTCCAAACTTGTGGTTGAAACCCATGACAAGGCGGCAGGCTTTGAGTCCCTTCAAGATGATCTCCTCGATGAACTCCTTTGGGGTTAAGTTGCGCACATCCTCAAAGTCCAGAAGCAGGATGTAATCGATGCCGTATTTAGCAACCTCGTCTATTTTTTCATCCAATGTCATCAAAATCCCGTAAGGAGTTCGCTTCAGTAATACCTTTGGCGGAATTTTGAAGGTTACAACGACACTTTTTGCCTTGTGGATAGTGGCCTCACGCAATATTTCTTCGAGCAGCACTCTGTGTCCGAGATGGATGCCATCGAATCCGCCGACCGTCACGCAAGACCGCTCGTTAAGTGGCAAATCTTTCAGTTCAAGGACTTTCATCATCTGTGCACCTTCACCATGAGATAAAGCCCTACGATGAGAAAAAGGCCGTTGGGTGTCCATGCAGCCAGCAAAGGCTTCAACCGTCCGACTTCACCTAACACTTTGAACACCTGAAGGATGTTCCAATAGATGAACGAGAGGGCGACCGCTATGCCGAACCCGTACGCCCTGCCGTGCCCCCTCATAGACGCAGCAATAGGCAGTGCAAATATCAAGATGACGAAGTTTATAAACGGGAACGAAAATCTCGTTTGGAACTCGACGAGTGCCTCCGTCGCATCGAGTCCGGCTTTCTTAAGGGTAGAAATGTAATTTTTAAGGGCGGTCAGGTTCATCTGAGTCAGGTCATATCGCGCCTTCATAAGGTCAAAAGGCGAATCAGTTATGTCCCTGAAGTCCATTTTTCTGAACGAGATAGCCGCAAACTCCTCCCCGTTTTCGGAGAATC
>QNDP01000030.1 GCA_003645975.1 Candidatus Hydrothermota bacterium
ATTTTTCGCTTAGATGCACATGAAGATCTCGAATTGACAGTGGGTTCCATTGACGCTGCATTTTCCAAAGAAAGTCCGTAAAATAACCTGACAACAAAAACTTGAAACACAGGAGGTGTCCGAACTATGGCTTTTCCAACAAGTGAAGAAATTTTGGAGAAACTTAAGGCAATCTATGACCCTGAGATACCGGTCAACATCGTTGATCTCGGCCTGATTTACGGTGTTGAGACCGACGAGGAGAACAAAAAGGTGATAGTAACGATGACGCTGACTGCGCCGGGCTGCCCGCTTGCCCAGATGATTGTCCAGATGGTTAAAGAGACGGTGAGTCAGATGGAAGGTGTTGAGGATGTGGAGGTTAAGGTTACATTTGACCCGCCTTGGAACATCAACATGATTTCCGAAGAGGGCAAGAAAATCCTGAGAATGTATGGCTATGACATTTAGAGCCAACTCCTTATGCAAAACCATCAGGGTTGCGCTTGCCCAAATTTCCACGCCGCTCGGCGATGTCCAGAACAACAAGGACAAGATCATATACGCCATTTCGCGCGCCGAAGAAGCAGAGGCAGACATCGTTATGACACCCGAACTTGCGACACTCGGCTACGGCTCAGGCGACATCTATCTTGACAAGGTCGATGAAAATCTTGAGGCGATGGACGAGATCGTCAAAAGCACTGTCGGAAAGCGGACTTGGGCGATCGTCGGCTTCGTTGAAAAGGATCGACTTGGCTTTTTCTACAACTCTGCCGCTCTGATCTCAAATGGCGAAATTCGAGGTATTTATCGCAAAGTCCAGCTCGTAAACTACCGCCTTTTTGACGAGAAGCGCTATTTCCGGCCTGGTTCGAGGCTGCCGGTGTTCGACACACCGTTCGGCAAGATCGGGATCTTGATATGCGAGGATGTGTGGTTTCCTGAACCTGCTCGTGGACTGACATTTAGGGGCGCTGAGGTCATCTTCGTGCTCTCGGCGTCGCCCTATGCGCGCGGCAAGCCCAAACGGTGGGAGGACTTCCTTCGTGAACGCACATACGACAACATCCTGCCGTTCGTGTTCACAAACATGGCGGGCGTTCATGACGGCGTAACCTATTGGGGCGGAAGCATGGTCATGTCGGCAGCGGGCAAGCTCATCGCTCAAGCCAGACTTTTGGACGAAGATTTCATCACCGTCGAACTCGACCTGAAAGAAGCGCAAAGACTTAGACGAAGGGACATCCGAGTCCGTGAGGTGCGGCGCGAAATACTCGAAGAGGTGTTGAGGGCGTTCACAGAGTCCCAAAATTTCGTGTAGCAAAGGGCAAGCGACCGACTTCCAACCCGTTAAAATCAGAACACCATGAACTTCGGATCGCCGTAATGGCTTAAAAAGAATTGGACGATTTTATCGACATAGCTTCTGAGCGGTGGAACCTTTATCCCTTTGGGTTCTAACAAGCTTCGAGCGTTGGTTGGGTCGTAGTGGACTTTGTGTTCAAAATAGGGCGTGGCCTCGTAGGGCACACCGAAAAGTTTGGCTATCGGCTTGACCCTCAAAGCCATCTGGACAAGTTTCAATGGAACCGTTCCAAAGGGTTCCTTACCACGAATTTTCAGGGAGAACAACCTGTAAAGTTCTCGAGCTGTGAGAGGATTTGGATCGGTCAGGTGGAATGTTTTGCCTTCGGCGTCAGGGGATTCTGTGAGTGCGACGGTGGCTTCGATGATGAAATCGATCGGAACGATGTTGACCTCCGCTTCGCCCTTACCGATGTATGGCAACGGCAAAAACTTGGGCACTCTTTTGAAAAAGACCATCACAAAATAAGGTCCGTCAAACTTGTCCGTCTCGCCTGTCTTGGAATCGCCGATCACGATGCCCGGTCGGATGATCGTCGTGGGTATCGAATCCATGTTTTGACGAACTACCTGTTCGGCAAGGAATTTGGTGTGTTCGTAGTGATTTTTGAAACCCGGCGGCTCCACAAGTTCGTCCTCGTAAACCGTCCCTGTGCGCAGGCCGGACACATAGGCCGTTGAGAAATAGACGAATCTGCGAAGATTCTGCGACTTCGCTGCGAAATCGACGACATTTTGAGTCCCAATGACATTCACGCGATAAGCCCGTTCCCACTCGACGGTCAAATCGTAGATCGCCGCAAGGTGAAAAAGGTGTGTAACCTGTGGCAAAATGGATCTCAAAGCCTTCTCAGAAATCCCAAGATCCTTTTGCGTTATATCGCCTTCCACTATCTCGAATTTTGAGGGGTCGGGCATCTCGGAGACCTCAGACTCTGCACGGCCGATCATTCTCGGCTCCACCAGAAGGTAAATCTTGTCGTAGTTAAATTTGGCGTCGAGCGCCTTGACCAATCTCCGACCTATAAATCCCGGAAATCCTGTGAAAAACAGCACATTCATAGCGGTCAGCTCCTGTTTTTGGCTTAATTTTAACGGATTCACAAAATTTTCGAGAAACTGGACAAATTTGTCGAAACATCAGCGGGGCGGATTCCAATCGTTTCCAAGCTCTTTGAAAAATTCGCTCATCGCCATTACAAGTTCGCTGTTTGCCCAGACAACCACCACTTTGCGGCTCAGGACGAGGGCAGAGGCGAAGAACTCGACCGTTTCAGTTGAATGTCGGATTCTCGGCCGTTAAAATCCAAGCCCCTCAAAATCCTTTTCGGAAGGTGCAACATGCAAGGAGTGATAAAGGTTAAGATATTGGGTTACGGCGACATAGAGGTTCCAAGCGCATCCAACCTTCTGGACATACTTCAGAGGACGGACATAAAGAGCAAGTTTCCGATAATTGCAGCACATGTCGATAACAAACTTGTCAGTTTGAGATACAGACTCTTGAGCGATGCGACTGTCAAGTTTATCGATCTCCAACATCCTGATGGTCAAAGGGTTTATGAACGCAGCCTTGAATTCCTTTTGACCTACGCAGCACAGCATGTCCTACCGGATACGCGCATCCTCGTGCTCCACTCATACCGAAATGGCATTTACTGCGAGGCGGACCGCGACGAGCCGCTGACAGAGCAGGAAGTCAAGGCGATCGAGGACGAAATGCATAGACTGATCAAGATGGACATCCCGATCTATGTCCAAGCCATCGATGTGGAGACCGGAATCAAGATATTTGAGTCGATGGGCAGTCGGGACGATGCCGTCCGCCTACTCCGCTACATGCCTGAGCATCAAAGGCTTTACCTTTATCGAATCAACAACTTCATCGACTACTCGTTTATCCCGATGGCGCCGACCACAGGGCTGCTCAGCCGATTCCACCTGACGCACTACCCGCCGGGGATGGTGCTCGTCCTACCAGAAAAGCTCGATGTATCAAAGCTTTTACCGCTAAAAAAGCAGCCAAAGTTGTTCATGACCTTTGCAGAGTCAGCACGTTGGGCAAGGATTCTCGGCGTCCACGACGCCGGCTCGCTCAACAGGGTGATCTCGAGCGGCGATGTTTCAGAATTCATCAAGATCTCGGAAGCGCTGCACGAGAAGCGGATCGCCCAGATAGCGGACGAGATAACGAAGGAATACGATCGGATAAAAGTCGTTCTGATCTCAGGCCCTTCATCTTCGGGCAAAACAACTTTCACTAAAAGGTTAGCTATCCAACTGAGGGTGAACGAGCGGCGCCCGGTCTTGATCTCACTCGACGACTACTTTTTGAACCGTGAGGACACGCCTATCGGTGAGGACGGAAAACCCGACTTTGACACGGTCTATGCGCTCGACATCGATCTGTTCAATAGCCATCTGAAGGCACTTTTGGACGGCAAAGAGGTCGAATTGCCCAAATTTGACTTCAAACTGGGCAGGAGGTTTAAAAGTGGCCGAAAGCTTAGGCTTCATCCGGGCGAAATCGTGATGGTCGAGGGGATCCATGCGCTCAATCCGCTCCTGTCTCAGGTCGTGCCGCAGGAAGTCAAATATCGAATCTATGTGAGTGCGCTTACACAGATAGCGATCGATGCACACAACAGGATTTCGACATCGGACACGCGGCTCATTCGGCGGCTTGTCCGCGACTACCTCTTCAGAGGGCACACTGCATTGGACACGCTCAGAATGTGGCCCAATGTCAGGAAAAACGAGGAAAAGCACATCTTTCCTTATCAGGGACAGGCGGATACCATGTTCAATTCCGCTCTGATTTACGAACTCGCGGTTCTTAAGCTTTATGCCGAGCCTTTGCTTGCAACGGTAACCCCCGATGTCCCAGAATATGCTGATGCCGTTCGACTTATAACTTTGCTCTCCCACTTCCTCGGCATGATGCCGGACGAGGTGCCGCCGACATCGATCCTAAGAGAATTTATCGGCGGAAGCAGTTTCAAATACTGAGCTAACCCACCGCACTTCGTTGCCCACACTTTCTCGAGGCGAAGAATCGAGTGATAAACGATGTAATGAGGATGAGTTACGGATTTAGAGACTGGGAGGTTTATAAGATTGTGAGAGGCAACGGAGCGAACTGAGGATAGGGATGTTCAACTATGCAAAGAGATTGCGAAGGAAGTGGAGGATGTATCTCATTGATACTCTGCCATCTAAAATAGCTACCACAAACTAAACGACAAATAACCGCCCCCACAAATTTCAATCACAGGCTAAACAACCAATAACCCCGAAATGTTTGACACGATGTTCTGGTCAAGATAAACTTTCCGTCGGTTCATGTAAGTTTACCAAAAATCAAGGAGGCTGAGTTATGGGAAAACTCGATTTTATCGATGAAGAGCTACAGCAATCGAAAGAACAAGGTCTTTACATCACAATCCGAACTATTGAGAGTCCGCAGGGCGCTTGGATTGTAGTCGATGGCAAGCGCGTTCTGAATATGTGCTCGAACAACTATCTCGGTTTCGCAAATGACCCAGAACTTCGTGAGGCCGCAAAGAAGGCGATCGACGAGTTCGGTGTGGGGCCGGCGGCGGTCAGAACGATCGCTGGCACTATGAGCCTTCATGTCGAACTCGAGAGAAGACTTGCCGAGTTCAAAGGCGCCGAAGCCGCCATCCTGTATCAAAGCGGCTTTAATGCCAATCTCGGCACGATCCCAGCGCTTGTTCCATCGCCTGACGACCTCATAGTTTCAGATGAGCTGAACCATGCCTCGATCATCGACGGCGTGCGTCTTTCCAAAGCCAAGCGTGTGATCTACAAACACCTTGATGTCGAAGACCTTGAGAGACAGCTTGCCGAGCATGCGCCCAATGCCCGAAGGGTTCTGATAATCACCGACGGTGTGTTCTCAATGGACGGTGACATCGCACCGCTCGACAAAATAGTCGAAGTCGCCGAGAAATACGAAGCAATGGTCATGGTGGACGATGCGCACGGTGAAGGCGTGCTTGGGCGCGGCGGTAGAGGTATCGTTGACCACTTTGGACTGCACGGCAAGGTCGATGTCGAGGTCGGCACCTTGTCGAAAGCGTTCGGTGTGGTTGGAGGTTATGTCGCAGGACCTGCTAAGGTGGTCGAGTTCCTGAAGCAGAAAGCCCGTCCTTTCCTGTTCTCAAGTGCGCCCACGCCGGCCGATGTCGCCGCTTCACTTGCGGCCGTCGAGATTCTCAACCGTTCCGAAGAGCGCGTCAAAAAGCTTTGGGACAACACCAATTATTTCAAATCCGAGATGCGAAAAGCCGGCTTTGACACGGGCAAAAGCGTAACACCGATCACGCCGATCATGCTCTACGACGAAAAGGTCGCTCAGGAGTTCTCGCGCATGTTGTTCGAGGACGCCAACATCTTTGCTCAGGCCATTACCTATCCCACTGTGCCGAAGGGCAAGGCGCGCATTAGGGTCATGATTTCTGCGACGCACACAAAGGAAGACCTTGATTACGCCATCGAAAAGTTCACGGAAATCGGCAAAAAGCTCGGCGTCGTCAGTTAATGGATTCGCCTGAACACCATTGCGGTAGATGCGACAGGTTAAGGGTCAAAATTTTGGGGGCTTTCGCCCCCTTCGTTCTTTCAATGTCCTCAAAAATCGGATGATTGCGCTATGAACCATTTTGGTGCGGTCTTTTACATCGGACTTATTTTGCTTGTCGGCTATTACAGCGGACGGCTGGCCAACATGTTCAGGCTGCCGCGCGTGTCGGGTTACATTATCGCTGGAATGCTGTTAAGTCCTTCGATGTTAAAGATCTTTCCGAAGGAGTTCGTTGCGGAAAGCGATGTGCTGACCGACTTTGCTCTTGCGATGATCACCTATTCGATCGGCGGCAGCCTTGCGGTTCGGCGGCTCAAAAGGTTGGGCAAACAGATCTTTTGGATTACCATTTTCGAGGCGGAAACGGCCTTCATCCTCATGATTTTGGGCTTCACAGTGATCATGCCGTTCTTTTTCGGAATAAAGACGAGCCATGAATTTTTCCATGTAGCGTTACCACTTGCACTTATCATCGGTGCGATGGCTTCGCCGACCGATCCGACAGCCACGCTCGCCGTCGTCCACGAATACGGTGCACGAGGACCGTTGACCTCAACGCTGCTCGGTGTCGCAGCTTCTGACGATGCGCTCGGCATCATCAATTACAGTTTGGCCATAGGGATCGCTTCCGTTTTGATACTCGGCAAATCGCTTAACCCGTTGATGCTTGTTGCATTGCCCATCAAAGACATCCTGACATCTATCGTCGTCGGTGCAGTCGGAGGCTACATCCTGACAAGGATTTCGGCCAATGTTCGACGGGAAGGCGCAATTTTGAGCATAATTCTCGGCATCCTTTTCCTCGTTTTCGGCATCAGCAAGGCATTGAAGGCCGACCCATTGCTCTCGACGATGATAACAGGTGCAGTCGTCGTTAACCTTTGCCGTGTGCCGCGCAAGATGTTCGAGAGCATCGAACGGTATTACGAGGAGGTTGTGTTCATCCTGTTTTTTGTCGTCAGCGGTGCACATGTGCAGCTCGCTGTCCTGTTCAAAGCAGGTGTCCTCGTCGCATGTTTCGTCATGCTCAGACTCATAGGCAAAGCGGTCGGCACGATGATCGGAGGCAAATTATCTCACACGGACAAAAAGATTTACAAGAATCTGTGGCTCGGACTCATCCCTCAAGGCGGCATCGTTGTCGGACTCGCACTCGCAACAGTGCATCGTCCTGAGTTCAAAGAGTATTCGTCGCTTGTTATGAACCTGATCTTGGGGACAACAGCATTTCATGAGCTTTTTGGACCGATTTTCGCCAAAATGGCGATCCAGCGCGCCCACGAAATGAGGACATCAAAGGATGAAGGTTGAGACGATGAAACTGTTTGAAAATTAAGGTGTTAAGCTGCTGACCGCCTCTTTGACCGCCTCATCGAGTTTTGAGGCGTCTCTGCCGCCACCTTCGGCTTTTTCTGCCGTTCCGCCGCCACCGCCGCGGATCATCCTGCCTATTTGACGCACAAGCTGAACCGCTGAAATCTTATCGGTCAAGTCCTTGTGGACTCTGACGAAGACCGAAGGCCTGTCCTTTGCAACTCCGCCGAGCACCAGCACGAACTGTCCATCGAACCCAGCGATCAGGTTGTCGGCCACACGGCGCAGCCCTTCGATGTCCATGCCCCTGACCACAGCACCGAGCACTTTGACACCGTTGCGCTCCTCGACTTTGCTCCTTAGCTCTTTTGCGACCGATGCGGCGAGCCTGTCGAGAAGCGCCGATGCCCGTTCACGCTCGGCTTCAAGCTCATCGACCAGCTTCCTTGCCCTGAGGGGCAGTTTGGACGGCTCGACGGCGAGCACACCGGACGTCTCGCGCACCACATCCTCGACATCCCAGACCCATTGCAACGCTTTCATGCCGGTGTAAGCGTCGATTCGACGGATGCCGGCCGCAGCGGCCTCCTCCTTCACGATCTTGAAGAACCCGATGTCGCCTGTGCGCTTGCAGTGCGTTCCGCCGCAAAGCTCCTTCGAGAAGTCGCCTATCGAGACGACGCGCACCTTATGGCCGTATTTCTCGGTGAACAGCGCAATTGCGCCGAGCTCGATGGCGCGGTGGTAGTCCATGTATTCGACGGTTAGCTCGATGTTTTCGGTGATTTTTTCGTTGACTATCCGCTCGACGCGACGAATTTCATCGGGCGTCATGGCCTGAAAGTGTGCGAAATCGAACCTGAGCCTGTCAGGCTCGACAAGCGAACCTTCCTGACGGACATGTTCGCCAAGCACTTCGCGCAGAGCGGCATGCATCAGGTGAGTTGCGGTGTGCGCACGGGCGCAGGCCAGCCTGTGCTCCTTATCGACTGCCGCACGAACACGCTGACCTTTCGCTTCGCCCTTGACTATCCTGCCGATGTGGATGATGTCGCCCTCGATGCGCTGGGTGTCCTCGACAACGAACTCAAACTCATCATCGAGACCAGTGATTTTGCCGCGGTCGCCGATCTGACCACCTGACTCGGCGTAGAACGGCGTTCTGTCCAAAACGATTTCCCATTTGCCGTCCGACCTCCTGCGCGCCTTGACGATTTTCGCATCCGCCTCAAGCGTGTCGTATCCAACGAATTCCGAAGCCTGATAATCCTCGTCGAAGATCGTCCATGGCGTCGCCTCGAACTGAACGGCCTTGCGGGCGCGCTCGCGCTGCTCCGCCATGTAGCGGTTGTAGCCGTCCATGTCCATCTCGACGCCGGCATCTTTGGCATAGTCCTCGATGAGGTCCAGAGGCAGGCCATAGGTGTCGTAAAGTTTGAAAATGTCTTCACCAGAAAGCACGCCACTTTCCTTAGCCCGTTCAAGCGCTTCGGCGAGGCGCGGGATGTTCCGCGCAATCGTCTTTAGGAATCTTTCCTCTTCGGACTTAATAATTTGAGCAATCTCGGCCTTTTTGAGTCGAACTTCGGGATAGGTGTCGCCCATGATCTCGGCGACCACACCGACCAGCCGATACAGCACCGGCTCATGGACATCCAACTTCTGAGCGAACCGGTGTGCACGCCTCAAAATCCGTCTCAACACATAGCCGCGCCCGAAATTGGACGGGTAGATGCCGTCCGCAATGGAGAAAGAGAGCGCACGGATGTGATCAGCAAGCACACGATGCGGCGCGCCCTCGATGGTCGGTTTGTATTTCACGCCTGTGATCCGCTCGACCTCCTCGATGAGCGGCATGAAGAGGTCGGTGTGGTAGTTGGAATCGACGCCCTGAAGGACGGCAAGGATACGCTCAAGTCCCATTCCTGTGTCGATGTTCTTGTGCGGCAATGGTTCGAGCGAACCGTCAGGCCGGCGGTTGTATTGGGTGAAGACGAGGTTCCACAGCTCAAGGAACCTTTCGCCTTCCTCTGCAACTGATTTCTGGTTCGGATCGAGCTCTGGCCCGAGATCGTAATGGATTTCGCTGCAAGGACCGCATGGGCCTGTGTCGCCCATCTCCCAGAAGTTGTCCTTTTCGCCCATGCGAACGATGCGCTCTTCGGGCATACCGACCTCGTCCCGCCAGATGTAAAACGCTTCGTCATCCTCTCGGAAAATCGTGATCCAAAGTCTATCTTTCGGCAGACCATAGACTTCAGTCAGGAGTTCCCATGCCCATGTGATGGCCTCTTTTTTGAAGTAGTCGCCGAAACTGAAGTTGCCGAGCATCTCGAAAAATGTGTGGTGTCTGCGCGTGAATCCGACATTGTCGAGGTCGTTGTGCTTGCCGCCCGCCCTCATGCACTTCTGACACGATGCCGCGCGGGTAAACGGCGGCTCTACGATCCGCAGGAAATACGGCTTGAACTGGTTCATCCCGGCGTTGGTAAAGAGGAGCGTGGGGTCGCCTTTCGGGAGCAACGGTGATGA
>QNDP01000031.1 GCA_003645975.1 Candidatus Hydrothermota bacterium
AGACCACTTCAAATGTGTCTCCGGGATTAATCGTGTATGGTCCAACAGAAGCTATCAGAGACAAGTCGGTAAGGGAATCAGGTGTCGGGAAGTGCAGGCTTCCACTCAAGAAACTATACTGGATGCTGTCCGAGAATCCAGGATATACATAAGTCGGGTTATCTATTATGCTCAAGTTGGCAATGTTTAACGAGGTATCAGGTACCATTACGCCAAGGTAACCTGAGTAATCTGAATCGTCATAATCCATATAGACCAATCTGTGGTCTTCATCTATGCCTCCACCGTTAAGAGCGTAATTGTAAATATCCAAGTCCATATACCATCCGAAATAGAGGTCGTTCAATGGATTCGAGCCGTTGTTGGTAATGCGGTATTTGACGAACACTATATTGAAGTAGCCGGCATCTCCTGGGTCATTGAAGCAATAGCCCAATATTTCACTACTAAGATTGTAATCACCGTTTTGGATTATGCCACGAAGCTGCACATCTCCATAAGTCGGTTGTGTATTCTTTGGCAAAAGCTTCAGAAGCCCCACTTCCGGGACAAGAGGTGCATTCCATTCATCTCCATAAGCCACATCTGAGGGGGTGTTACTTACGGCGAACCAACCTTGATAGAGCCAGTCAGCTCCAGCAAGCTGGAATCCGCCACCAGATCCACCAGCTCCTCCAGAATGCCCCAAATATCCGTTAGCTACAACTGCAAAAGTCACATCTCCAGATTGAAGGTCGTAAGTCAAGTATCTCTCTTCGGTTACAAAGAAGGAAATTGCCACTTCTTTGTCAACGTTATCACCAACAAGGTGAAGATAAGCGGTTACAGGATAGCCCACCGGAGTGCCTGGATCTATCTGCAAAACATAAGGTTCGCTATTGGTGACAGTAGCACCGCTGGCAATCTCACCAAAGTAATATTCAGTATCAACAGCCGTCACAAAAGGATCATCGACATACAGGTATCCTGTAACATTGTGAGCGTCAAAGGGAGATGTATTTTCAAGAGTCACCGTAATGCGTGCCTCTTCTCCGGGATCGACAGTTCCTCCACTCGGATCAACAACTGTATAATCCACGAGATTCAACGACGGACCAATACCAGTGCTGAAGTAGGTGACATACTCTCCATTGTAAGCAGCAATCAGGTAGATGTTTCCGTTATAAATCAGGTCAGCGCAGTGAACACCGTATTCGATTACGTCATCAACCGTGCTGATAGGACCCATGTCATACCATTCTCCATCGATGATGGTTCCATATCCTACATCTATCTGATCGCCGAAAGGTTTAGCATAAGTAACCACAAGCACGTCCATATTCGGGTCATAAGCTATGTAAGAGAAGTCAGCCTGAGCTGCACCTGTTCCTGTGCCTACAAGCACTTGCACCTGCCAATCGCTCCAATTGCCAGGCTCACCGGAAAGAGGCGTGAAATAAAATACATCACCACTAAAGAACCCGTCTCCACTTCTCCACACAATATGAGGCCTGTTCTCATTGTCCAACACGAAGTCATAGCCCCACCACCATCCAGCCATGCTCGGGAGAGGGAACCCTCCAGAGGCCTCAAAGAGGTCCACTTCATAATCGACCACAATTGAGTCACCATCGAGATGAGCATCAATGAACACTGGAACTTCAGTATAATTGTCACCAACAGAGTGTTGAGCCACAAGAGCCAATCTGCCACCAGGGACATATTTCACAAGAGGCACATCATCATAAATGCCCAAGAGCTTCTGAGAGCTCCATGTTATTCCGCCGTCATAAGAGATCCAATAGAAAATACCACCAGCAACACTACCAAAGCCAATGTCTTGGGCAAGGACTACAAGCGTGTCGCCATAAGCCACAATCGTGGGGAGCCAAGTATTGTTGTCCAATGAGGTGTCCAAAAGGGCGGTTTCAAAAGTTCCATCAGGATAGGCAATATCAGTGGCCACTTTTATTACACTATTGGGATAACCCGGAGGCGCTTCTTGCCATGCAAACCATATATAACCGGTGATCGGGTCGTAAGTAACAGATGGGTAATATCTCCTCATCGGATAGGTGGTAAGCTCATAAGAACCGTAAATCTCGCCGTCAATGATGTAGGTAACTCTGAGATGACCAAAAGTATAGTCGCCACCAGCATCCACAGTATCTGCCCAGATTATAGCAACATCACCGTTATAGACGGCTATATTCTTGCCACTTCCAGCGACGATACGCCAATCTGGAATTGCACCGATCAATGTCCAACCGGAAACTTTAGAAGCATCGATAGATTCAGGTCTTATGCCTCCGTCCTTGTCGATAGATGCAGCAGGCCATGCCCAAAGGCTACCTACCACAACCAGAACTCCCAGCACAAATATAAGCTTCTTCATATTTTTACCTCCTTTTTGCTCAATTTTTAATCCAACCCATTCAATGCTTCCAGAATGATATTAAAGTTATCAGGGTCATAAGGACTAATAGAATCAGGAAAACTGAAAGTGGTGTCAAGTTCACTAATTACAGAGACAGCGTTTTGGTAGTATCCTGCCCGGAAGTAAATCTGAGCCAATGTCAATTTGGTCTTATGCACATTTATTGTTGGGTAATGTTCAAAAAGTAGGGTATCTTCAGCAAAAGTTAAAGCTGCACGTCCTCCGCCCATCGCGCTTTCAAGTTCGCCGAGTCCATAATTGGCACCCATGATTCCCAAACAAACAGCAGGCGCTATCTCTCGATTCACCTCTGCGTCGTTTATGTTTGCATATTCGTAGGTAACCGTGAACACATCACTCGAAGCTTCGGATGCCGGAACTACAACAGAGGAATCGGTTATCCACAATACGCTGACCGAAGTAACCCCGCTTTTAACCTCTTGAACATCCACCAGAGGCCTATTTTTCACAGGAATCTCATAGACATCAAGACCGTAAGAGGTAGTGTATTGGGTGCCAGTGTCTTCTTCGTTTGTAATGGGAACTATCATAGGCTTATAAAGTATTGTATCGGCAGTCATTGCCAAACTGAAATAAGGGAGGGCATCTTCATATTCACCAAGCTGAATAAGACTCCATCCCAATCCAATATAAGCTTCTGGATTGTTTACGGTGAAGAAGAAAACAGAATCAAAAGCAGCCTTAGCAGCCGCAAAATCGCCTCTATCATAGGAATTCCATCCATTCTCTATAAGAGTGCTGACATCTATCACAGGTGTAGGCTCATCCATTTTGACACCACACCCGCTTAAAAATATGACCATTGCTAAAATCGCCAAGATGGCAATTCTCCCTGTTCTCATTTTCAGCAACCTCCTCACTTAATCACCACAATTTTATAAGTTTTATGTATGTTTTCTCCTTCAAGCGTCAGGAAGTAAATGCCAGATGAGACCTTTGCACCATATTCATCTTCGAGATTCCACCGGATTTCGCCTCTCAGGCTATTAGGTTTACCTTCAAACACATTTTTAACCATTCTGCCGGTGTAATCATAGACCGCAACTTTGATGTCGGTAAGAGAAGGAAGAGTGTAAGAGAGGCTAAGGTGATCAGTCGCATGTAGCACGGTCTTATTTATTGTAAATTCAGGAGTAACACTCACAGCAGGCTGTCCCTTCCGAACTTGGAACACACCGAATCTATCCGAAGAAGCAATCAAAACATTCTCAGAAGGATCATAGGTTGTCGGGAGAGGCGTCCATGTTCCATTTGACCAACGGAATATAGCTAAACCTGCACCATTAGAAGCGCTACCAAGTTTAATCCGAATTTCAACGGGCTTGACTAAAGTAATGTATGGAGAACCAACGCTGTAAAGGTTGGATGCTCCAGAGGACGAGGCCGAAATGAAGTCTCCATCGCTTTGTAATGTTGAGAATGCAAGCGGAACAGAGCCTGTAACAGCACCTTCAGGGATCACCACAGTGCAATTGCCGTTGTCCAAAACTATAACAGCACCTTCCTCTCCTATCCGCCTGACATGCACAGTAACATCATGTCCGACAGTCTCATTCCCGCTCAGATCTTGATAAAGGACTTTCAAAGTAAAGGACTTTTCGGTTCCACCAGGCACATCAAGCGTTATGTTTGTCATATAGATGTAAGACTCATTGTTGGCATAGAGATCCATATAGTAAGTTTCAGTATCGCCATCACTTTCGACTATAAGTGTGGGCATTGAAATGACAACATCGGAATACACGGGTTCACCCTCTATCAAGAAATACACATCCAAAACATGGGGGAGGAGAGGATTCTGCAAAGCATAAAGAGCTTCACCTTCTGGAGCCGTTGTATCACTGGAAATGTAGAAGGACGCTATACTTAAAGCATGGAAGACAACTGCAACCGCATATTCTTCACCGGGTTGAACGACTGTCCGGAATCTATTCTTAGCATCCAGACTTTCACTTTGAACCACAACGCTGCTTTCCGTGCTGCGAATGCCCCACAAGTGGAATGGCGCGTTGTCCACTCCATTGAACACAAAAGGAACGCCCACCGTATCGTCATTAGTAGTGCGAACAATCACAAGGCCATAAGGCAAAATGGAATAATCATGACCCTCGGGAACAAAGACCGAAGGAACCACCTGAATATCGATGTTTCTGTAGCCATACTTTCCGCCATAAAAATTAGTATCTGGATTATCGAGATAGGAAGCAATAAACCAATCGTCGATAACATCGTCCACCTCAAGTCCATGACCGAAGATGCGGATTTGAACTTCCAACGAAGTCAATCCATTAGCAGGGTCGGAGAAGAGTGCCCGCACAAAGTCAGAGCCAAAGCGCTCATACATGTATTCATACCACAAGAAAACCCTTTCGATATCTCCATCTGCCACCACTGGCGTAGGTCTCCAATCAAGAGGATAGTGGAATAGGTATTGGTTCGGATTCGCCACAAACTCACAGGTATCATCAAGACCATTCTCATAATCCAACCCTGTGGCCAAATAAGCCCCTAACGCTGCCAACCCAGCGGTGTGCCAGATATAATCATCGTTATCGAGCGACCAAGCGACATATTTTGCATAAAAATATGCAATCCTTTTCTTAATAGTAGATACGTCAGAAAAATCTATCTTGTCTAGATTCAGGACTATAATTTCTTTCACATTTGATCCCTCAGCGGCAGAATCTTCATCCGTCGGATCAAAATAACCGTAAATCTCTGACACACTGACATCTCCGGATTTCTCCAGTGGAGTTATGTATATGTAAATCTTCGGATCGCCATCGACATCGTAAAGGTCTTCTTGCGAGATACCAAGGAAAGAGAGCAGAGAGTCGTCAAATCTGGGTTCACTCTCCACTGCCTCTATAACCGCAGCTAAATCTCTATCAGATAGAAGGTTGCCCATACCGCTGCTGACATTTAACCATCCCTCATCTGTCAGCATTTCTACGCCCTGAGTAACGCCGACAAAGTAAGTGCCAAGAGAATAGGAAGCTGTGATACTGTAGGTTTTACCGACATCCTCTTGAGGCTCCCATGTGTTTCCTCCGTCATTCGTAAGAAGACAAAGTGTATCTTTTATCACACCGTAATTAACATCATCCAGAAAAGCCACATCTATACAATTGCCATCCAAAAGCAACGTCACTGTGCCATTTTCGTAAAGGAAAAGCCCATCACTTGATGCTATAAGAACTTTGTCGCCATAGGATTCTATGTCGTAAATCCTACCTGTAACATCCGCAAGATCGTTCCATTGGGAACCATCCCAGTATTTAACCCCATTTGGAAGTCCTGCGAATACAGTTCCGTCCAAATAAGCTATAGAAATAACAGAATCGGAGAGGTCTCCGAGCTGAGTAAATCTCCAACGAGGCACGCTGATCGAGGCTTCTGCTTGAACCACTCCGTTTTCTGTCCCAAGATAGAGAGTAACCGAATCGATGAAATCGCCTGTTTTTGTGTAGGCTAAATCAAATACCTGACCCATCCCCACATTTGAGACTTCTCTGGGAGAACCACTAAGTCCAAGGACGAAATAAACAGCGTCATAACTACCATAGAACAAAATAAGGTTCCATCTGCCTCTTCTTGTCTGCAAGGAGTCCACAGCCGGATATCTTGACGGAGACGGAATTTCAAAGCCCATAGAAGACCAACTCTCACCGCCATCTAATGTATAGTAATTTGTGCCTTCCAGAGATGAAGCTATGATGAGGTCTCTGTAGGTGTAAAGCGAAACTATTGGGAGTTCCTCATATTTTGAGAGGATATAGGCATTATCCGTAACGGCTCTCACCTGAGCCAACTCAGGGTGGCGACCGAGAATAAGTTTAAATTCGTTGACCCATACGGTCATCGTATCGCCAACTGTGGGGAGGCCTCCTCCACCTCCCCCACCTCCTCCGTTAATTAAAATGAGGGAAAGTATAATCGTCATCATCACCTCTTAGCCTCCTTTTTTCAAAATGAGTAAATAATGCCGACTCGATGAACATCAGGCAAATAAGTCATATCGCTAAAAGAGTAGTCCAGTTGAAATCCGCGAAACTTTATGCCCACACCAGCACCAAATCCGCACACATAAGTATCTTTATCAGCCAACTTGTAGCCCAATCGGACGAAAATCATGTCCTTCAGGTTCAGCTCTCCTCCTAATGCAATGGTTTCAGTATTATCAGTGGGGTGTGCTGCCTCTATCGCCACTGTCAACTTTGCATCCGGCCTCTCTACAACTTCCATAGCAGCACCGACTTTAAAGACCATCGGAAGAGGATAACTTTCGAATTCCCTCTCCTCTTTTTGCATCTGAGAACCTTGCATCGATTCCAGAATGTATGTTCCCACCGGTTTCATATCTGCACCCAAGTGCTGCAATGCCATAGCTATCCTCAATGTCCGAAAGCCCGTCCAGAAGTAAGTCCCTGCATCTATCGCAAATGAGGCACAATGGGAATAGGAGCCATAGCCCTCGTAGATGCCTTTAACGACCGCACCTGCTGCAAACTTATCGGTGAAATATCGAGAAAATCCAAATCCAATTTGGGTTGCAAAATAGGAGAATTCCTTACCAGTTAATTCTGATTGTCCAAGTGTGGTGTCTGTAAGAACAACTGCCTCTTGCATTCCACCCACTGAGATTCCGCTCACCATCACTGCCAGTTTTCCGTATAGCCCCATGTCTTTAACATAACTAAAAGATGGAACTGCAATATCACCGATCCAATTTGTGTATCCGATATATGCAGCATCTCCCTTAACATTTGCGATGCCAGCAGGGTTCCAGAAGATCGTAGAAGGATCGTTTGCAATGGCCACATATGCCTCTCCCATTCCCATAGCATGGGCACTAACACCTATGTTCAAGAATTTTGCCCCTGCATTTCCAACCTTGGAGAATTCTTCTGCTCCAAGGCTAAAAGTGGAAATCAAAACTATTAGAAGAAATTTTGAGAATCTCATTTTCGACCTCCTACTTCAATATCACGAACTTTCCAATTTTATATTTTCCGTCTGGAGTTTCGACCTTGTAGATATAGACTCCACTGGAAACCTTGATTCCTTCGTCTGTCATCAAGTTCCAAGCTGCAGAACCTGTTCCCACATGCACTATTTCCTTAACGAGGTCTCCGCTAAGTGTGAATATCTTTATCCGACAGCTTCTCGGCAAATTATGGAATTCGATCTTATCAGCTATCTCTGTAGCCGTCCAAGGAGCCGCTCCCAAATACGGATTAGGCACGACATACACTTTCTCAAGGTCTTTCTCGCTGGCTGTGGGAATCACAACCGCAACAGGTGCTCCAGTCGCATCTCTCTTATAGTTATTTTTCGGACTCTCTAATCCATCTTCGTCATAAGCGACTACAACATAGTAATATGGATAACCCGGAAGGATACCAACAGAATCAACATAGGAATGGGGCACTTCGTGTGTGACGGTGTCCATAGCCAATTCGGCAATAAGCTCCCAGTTAGAAGGAACATATTTTGCACGGTAGATGCGATAACCTCTGAAATCGACATAACCTTTTCTGGGGTCAGGTGTATATTCTGGCTTGGAATCCCAAAGCAAACTCACTCCTTTATCAGTAGCGGAATAAACCAGTGTAGGCGATACAGGAGGAATTGGAATCTGCCAGTGCACTTCATCACGTTCTCCTAAAGGTTCACCAATTATTGGTGGTGTAGGATGGGCTGGGTCTCCCAAAGTATCTCCTGTGTAATATGCCTTATAGGCCAAATCTATTAGCTGCCTCACGCCGAGCTGCCACTCTCCGCCAAACCAATATTGATCAGCTCCACCGTTCAAGCCGTAACCTACGGCTCCCACAAATACGAGTTTTAAAGTATCACCACTTCTGAGCTGGAACGGACCTACACTCGAAAGGAAGCGATAGTCAAATTCCTGTGCGCCCAAATCCCATGGATGGGGAGCGAATCTGTGGAAACGGGTTCCAGAATGTCTGCCCATCATGTAATCGTAACGCTCTTCATCAGTAGCTGGGTCAGTCTCCCAGTTCCACCAGTTATGAGACCACGGTCTCACAAAACGCAATACATGCCCATTGGAAAGTGTGATGGTGGAATCACCAGGGGCTTCCGGGGTATAAAGCCATGCGCCGCCAATGTATCCCGTACATTTACCGTTCTCTCCCACATCCTTCTCAGGCGTATGAGGATTATCTCCGTCGTAAATATAGGACATTCCACGCGGGAATATGTAGCCATAAATCGTGTCAACGCTTTCTCCTCTTTGGATGATTATCGTATCCGCATCTTCCATAATGACATGCTCACCGGGATCATCTCCCCAAATAACATATTGATCAGGGATACCATCAGGTTCCACATAGAAGGTATCGGAAAGAAGCGTGAACGAATCGGTGGGGGATGTAAAGAACGTGTTGCCATCCCACTCATTGTTAACCCAACCATCAAACATTACCAAGTCGTCAATATGCGGCTCAGATTCATCTGCGCCAGAGACATCGGCATCGAATACAATTCCTACCATGACGCTATCAAGCACATCCGTGTGCCCAGGAATATCGCAAGAATCGCTATCATAAATTATGAATATTTCGTAAGGCAAAATTTTGTTGTAAGGATGATGTGGCCATTGCATTGCGCGGACAATGACTTTAACTCCAAGATGTCTGCTTGCGGAATTATTCGGATTGCTTTTGTAATCATCAAATGCTACTACCACATCATATACCGATTTACCAGCTCCGACGAAGATGGCAGCAGGACCGTCCGAAGGCGCCCACTCACCTGAAGAATAATCATAAGCTGTGACATAGGCTTGTCCATTAACGATAGCGCCTACCCAGAAGTAACTGTTCCAAAGGAAGTAGTTATTGACTCCAGCACCGCCCGGCCATGTATATCCGTAAAAGTTTTGTCCACGCTCACCACCAAATCCTCCGGCATTGGTAAAGACATTCCACACCTCTCCAACTGTCATAGAGAAATTGGTAGATGGTGGCCTGTCTTTGGAGTAAATCTCATCGTGGAAGTCAATAACATGATAGGTTCTTGCATTTAACGCCACCACAACAACCAAAAGGAGAATAGAAGAGAGTAATTTACGCATTTTTAATATCCTCCTATTTTTCGGCAAATTTAACCTCGATTCCGAATCTTACTGTACGTCTGGAAGACCAAACTCTCGGATCTTTGGTCTCACCCTCTGGATCATGGAATTGTTCATACCAATCCACACTGGAAAAGTCCGTGAGGTCCTTTCGATTGAAGAGGTTGTATATGTCAAGGAATGTTCTCACTGCCACAGGACCAAAGGCGAAATTCTTATAAAATCTCAAATTCGTGTTCTG
>QNDP01000032.1 GCA_003645975.1 Candidatus Hydrothermota bacterium
CGCCGACCAAAGGTGTGCCCACAAAATACTTTGAAAGGTAAATGGCGAGCACTGAGCCGATAAAAACTAAGGTGTAGAGGTCGTAGTAAGGCCGGCGCTTTGCAACATAAAATCCGTTGTAAGGATCGAACCTGATCGAGTATCTGTTCATGATTTATTTGCGAAAGCTTAAGCCGATGCGGTGCGCATCGCCGAAATACCCGTAGTTTGAAAACGAATAGTTGAGTTCGATGCCTTTGTAGTTCAAACCAAAACCTGTCGAAAGACCGTTGAGAAAGGTATCCGATGGACCCCTTGAGTTGAGTTTGTAGCCTGCCCTCAATCTCAAAAATTTCGTTACCGAGAGTTCTGCTCCCATCCGAAAAATTTCCACATTGTCCGAAGGCTTTTCGATCTGGAAAGCGAGTTTGAGAGGCTTTATCGGATTTCCGGAGACCCCTACACGGTAAATTATTGGCACTGAGAACGATTCGCATTCATCGCAGCTCGGCTTGATGTCGGGTCCCAGATTGACAAGTGAGACGCCGATCTTGATGTCTTTGTAGCCCACCAGATAAAGTGTTCCAAAATCGAAAAGGACGCCAAAAGAATGAAGGTCATCGAGGACTTCACCTATCAGTTTGGCGCCGAAGCCGGCCGCAAATCGGTCGCTTACCAGCCATGCGTAGTTTACGCCGAGAAGATAAGCGCCATAGGTGAAATATTCGCCTGTGCCGAACGGATGATATTCATCCGTGCGTTCCATGTAAGGCGTTTGTAAGGCGGCAACTTGGATTCCGAGTGCGCTATACCGACCGAGTGGCGCGGTTACACCCACATGGTCGATCAAAATTCCAGTAGGCCATGATGTGTGATTGCCACCGAAGGAGAGCTTTCGGTCAAACACAACACCTGCCGGGTTGACCCACAGGCCTTCAGGTCCTTCGGCAATAGAGACATAAGCTTCTCCAAGTCCTTCGGAACGAGCGCCCATGTTGATTTTCAGGAAGACAGCACTTGTTGTCCCAACTTTTTGTCCACCAAGTATTTCAAATAGCGACTGACCCCAAACCATTAAGGGCATCGTGATGCCAAAAATTATTTTGAAAGTCAACTTCATCTCGGAATGCCCTCCAAGTTTTTGTTTTGCCGAACCTTTTGCCAGAACCTAATAGCAAAGCGGCGAGTAAATAGTATATTGAGCCTCAAGCGTATTTCAAAACGGCCGGGAGCGTTGGCTGTTCACTTTGGTGGTGATCAATATAAGTGGCAGTTTCGCAATCCCAAGTTGACGGCGAAATTTTGCGATTGGAAAATAAAAGACATCTCGAACACAGGAGGTCTTGAATGCAACAGCTTTTGAAAACAGGTGTCCCCGACAAGGAACTCATTCAAAAATTTGTATTTCCAGAGGGTCGAAAACGGCCGCTTGCTGTGATCGAGTGTTTTCAGGAGATCCCTTGCGACCCATGTGTAGGTGCCTGTCCCACAAACGCCATCACCATGGAAAATATCTCCGCATTGCCTGTGCTTGACCCCGAAAAGTGCATAGGTTGCGCTCGATGCGTCAGCGCCTGCCCAGGTTTGGCGATCTTTATGGTCTTGCCGTCCAAAGGACTCGTTTGGATGCCGCACGAATTCACGCCTATTCCGAAGCGAGGCGATGCAGTCCTTGCGCTCGACCGCGAGGGGAATGTCGTATGTCAAGGGAAGGTCAGAGCGGTTATGAACGCTAAAAACAAGCGCGCAACGACGGTGGTCTGTGTCGAAGTCCCGCCCGAATTTGTCATGGATGTCCGTGCTATTTGGCCAATTGAAGATCAAGAATTTGTCAAACAGGAGCTTTGACATGGCAAAGAAACATCCAGTGATAATTTGTAGATGCAATGATGTTACTGAGGAAGACATAGTTAACGCCATCAGGCAGGGCTTTACCGATCCAGAAGAGTTGAAACGCCTTCTGCGCATCGGGATGGGACCTTGTCAGGGCAGGACATGCATCCCGTTGATGCTCAGGATAGTAGCTCGTGAAACCGGCAGGCACATCTCAGAACTTAAGGTGCCCACACCTCGCCCGCCTGTCATCCCGGTCCCGATCAAAGTCGCAAAGGTCGGCGGCCAACCGTTCGCCGAAGGACAATCCCATTAGCCAAGTCAAAGGAAGACAAAATGCTGTCAATCTTTGCCCTGCTGGCGTTATCCTCACAAATTCCTGTTACAAAGTGGAAATCACCCGACCCAAGCGAACACCCTTTGCGGTATAGCGAATGGATTGCAGCACATCCTGAAAGCCCATTGAAAATCGTAAAAATCGAGCAAATTGGTGCATCCAAGTCCGATTCTGTTGTGGCTGTGATAACTGATTCAGCCACATTTGATGCCGATTCCATCCAAATCGAGAATCTGCTCTCTCAATTAGAATCCGAAGGTTTCACGGTCGAATTTGTGGTCATCAACGGTGGCACACCCGAAGCACTTCGCACACTTTTAACGGAATTTGTCGGTCTTGATGGCGCAATCTTCATCGGCGATGTGCCCGTAGCATGGTTTCAACTCATAGATGATTGGAACGGCAATGGAGTTCACGACCCCGAAGATTCCTACGAGGAATTTCCATGCGACCTGTTCTTCATGGACTTGGACGGCCAATGGTTTGATCTGCAGATGCCTCAAGGAGATTCACTCGTTTCGGGCAGCGACGGAATTTACGACACGCATCTCGGCGATGTCGAACCCGAAATCTGGGTCAGCCGTATCTATCCCAATCAAAACAACTTAGACGATTCGTTAATAGCGGATTACATCGAGCGGGATTTGAGATTCCGAAACGGTCAGGCCGATTTGCCGGCCTATCGCGCACTGGCCTTTATCGACGACGATTGGATTCCTTACACGGCCGGGTTTGTTGGGCCTATGTTTTGGCTCTTTTACGACATTATTGTTGAAAACCATCCTGAGACCACCGATGCATCCCATTATCGGCGATGGCTTTCGGCGAGAGATACGCTCGTTTGGGTTTCAGTCTTTGCCCATTCATCGCCTCATTACCATGCCTTTAAGATAAATTCCGGAACTTCGTGGTCTTACTTCCAAGCCAATCAATTGCAGTCGATCCGACCCGATGCGCTTTTTTACAACCTTTTTGCGTGTTCGAACGCAAGATTTGTTGAACAATTCTATATGGCAGGAATGTATGTGTTTAGCACCGCTCACGGATTGGCAGCCATTGGCTCAACTAAGTCAGGCAGTATGCTCGAATTTGACCAGTTTTACATGCCACTGGCCGATTCGATCTCCATCGGGGACGCCTTTCTCTCATGGTTTCAGAGCATTGCACATGATGGCACAAATTCGCTGGAAAGAAGTTGGTTTTATGGGATGTGTCTAATAGGAGACGGCACGATCAACCCGACAAAACATTACTTGCTCAACATTGTGGATGCCGCAACGCCGCACTACCAAACCCCTGATGTTCACATATCGTTTGATCCTGTGGCTTTAACGCTATCAATTGCAGTAGAAAACAACATTGATGGCAAGATTGAGATCTACGATGTAACCGGTAGAAGAGTGATTTCAACGCAATTTTTTGGCAGCAAAGTTATCGACTTATCTAACTTGGCTTCGGGCATTTACATTGTCAAACTTGAGACTGGAGAGGGACACCTATCTCCGAAGACATCCAAGATTTTGGTCATCAAATAGTTTTGTCTATTCTATCGGCTTGAAGCCTTTACCGAATACCTCACGCACATGAGACACAAGGATGAAAGCGTTGGGGTCTTCTTCTTTGACTATCTTTTTGAGATGAGCGAACTCCCTGCGGCGGCGCAAAACCGTAAGGATCACATCCATTTTTCGGCCTGAGTATCCGCCTCGACCGCTCAGAAAGGTAACACCTCGACCAATCTCGCGCATAATCCGTTTGGCGATCCTTTCTCCTTTGAAACTCATTATCATTACTTGAGTTGAAACGGCCACGCCGGTCAGCACAGCGTCGATGGTGAACGAATTCACGATCACCGCAAGCAGTGAATACATTCCTATCCGAGCGCCAAACGAGACGCCAGCGAAAAGGGTAACAGTAAAGTCCACAAGTAGCAGGCCCTTGGGAACATCCAGGTCGATCAACCTTTTCAAAATCATGGCGATGATGTCCGTGCCGCCGGTTGAGGCTTCGGTCGAAAAGACGAGTGCCATCCCAGCGCCTGTCAAGAGGTCGCCGAAGATCACCGCAAGGATCAGGTCGTCGGACATGGCAAACTTTGGCAAAAATTTGGCGAAAAGGTCCACAAAGAGCGAAAGCGTGATAACCGCATAGAAGCTCTTGATGCCGAAACCGAGCCCCAGAATTCGGAGAGCGATAAAGAACAGAATGGCATTGAGAACAAACATGGTAGCGCCGACAGGGACATGGAGAAGGTAATGAAGAATAGTCGCCATCCCGCTGACTCCGCCGGCCGCAATCCTGTTCGGCACAAGGAACAAGTCAAGGCCAACCGCCACAAGTGCCACACCAAAAGTTATTGTGGCATAAGTCCTTATTGTAGATTTCAACCGCAAAAAATCGACTTTAACCCGCATAATTTGCCTCCATAAATTCATTTTGTGGATTTTAAGGAACGCCTGCTGAAGAGGGACTAAAGTTTAGCGGAATCTGGTCAGCTAAAACAGACTCATCTGCTTTTGAGGCTCTTGTTTGGACGGTTCTTCGGCCTCTGACTCGTCAAAGATGTGGATCTCGCCGTAAACCCCATCGTAGCCCGGAATGACTTTGACCTTGCCCTCTCTGACTCGCTTGACACCTTGTGCGATTTTATGTCCGGCCACACGCTCAATCGCTTCAAAATCGGTCTCAAGGAGAATCTCAAGTTCGCTGCCCAGTTGCCCTATGAGCCTATGGTATTCGTTCATAACTTTTTTCGAGGTTTTGCCGACCTTGAAGGCATCGGCAATTATTTCGTCAAGCGAGACAAGATGTTTGTAGGGGATGGCATCTTGAGGCACAAAGCCTTCCTCACGGTCAGCCAGTTTTTCCACTCGATGGAGAACGCCTACCGTGAGCGGCTTACCACAGACAGGACATATCCCGTTGTATTTCAAAGTCTCTTTTGGAGAAAGCCTTATGCCGCAATTTCGATGGCCATCGTAGTGATATTTGCCCTCTTCCGGAAAGAACTCAATGGTAAACAAGAACTTAGACCTGTCTTTTTCATAAAGCACACGTTTAAGTTCAAAGTAATCCATCGGTTCGGAAAACACATTCGCCTCGCGTCCGATTCTTGACGGAGAATGCGCATCCGAATTTGACACAAGGACATAGCGGTCAAGTTCCGAGACACGCCAGTTCATTGGCGGATCGGATGAGAGTCCTGTTTCCATCGCTATCAGTTCATTTGCATATCGCCCAAATGCTTCAAAAACCGAATCAAATCCGGAATTTGCGCCAAAAAGCGAATACCAAGGTGTCCAGATGTGAGCCGGAATTATCATCACATCTTCGGAAACCGAACGGACAACTTCGACCAAATGCTTGACACTCAAACCGAAGGTCGGCCGCCCATCGACGAGCAGGTCGCCATAAGGTGCGAGTTTGTTAGCTATCTTTTCGGCTGTCTCGAAGTCCGGAAACAGCAAAACTATGTGAATCCGACGGTTGCGCCCGTCCTGCGAATAAATGTGCGAAGTTTCGCCTGACAGGATGAAATCGACACCGCCGTAAGTGTAAATGCCTTTAAGTTTGGGAGTGAGCTTCTCTTGAAGCTCTTTGCGCCAAAGTGGATGCAGGATGTCGCCTGTGCCGACCAATGATACGCCCTTGAGTTTGGCGTAACGCGCTATTCCATCGACATTCATGTCCTGAGAGGTTGCACGGGAATAATGCGAATGGATGTGCAAATCGGCGATGTAGTATTTCATAGCTATTTGGCCCTCGACTTTGCGGTCTCCAAAAGTTTTTCAAGTTCTGCCCCGTCATCTGGAGCAGAAGCTATTCCAAATTTGAAGCTTGGCAGAACGTAAATCTCGAATTTTATCTTCACAGCCTTATCTCTCAGTTCGTGTTTGAGCCTTTGAAGGTCAAATCGCAATATCTCAGCCGGACGGGATGAAACAGCAATAAATTCAGATTCGCCTAAAGAAGCCCAATATTCGATTTCGGGGACAGAACGCCTGAGTTCATGTGCAAACTGTCTTTTGAGCATTTCAGCAATGTAGTCGCCGTATAGCTGCTTAACATTTTGAAATTCAGGAATTTGGATGTAGCTCAGTGTCAGTTTATCACGGCGCTTAAGCCGCTGTGAAAGCGACGAGAGATAATAAAATCCGGTGGTGGGATCGATGAAAAGCGGCTCATCCTGCAAATTTGACATGCGTTTCAGCGGAATTTGCAGATGGGAAGCCACACTCTCAAAGAATTTGAAGTCTTCCGGACTGAAGACTTCATCAGTCTCCTCACCGACGAGGAACGCTCCTATCGTCTCAGTGCCATTCCTTAAGGGCACAACGCCGAGCGAATAAAACGAGTCCTCACCGACAAGCACAGCTCCAACGACATCTGTGTCAGTGCGAATCCAGATAGTCGTAGCTTTTTGAAATTCAGGGACATGCTCTTTGACAGCAAGGATTAGTTTTTTGCTCATGCCGTTTGAGTCGAGATCTATCTCAAGCGATGAGTTCTTCGGAAATCCAAGTGCTGCAAAAAGTCTGAGCTTCTCTCCATTTTGGACGGTAAACGCAGCCAAGTAGTTGTAACCCATTTGTTCGTAAAGTGAGATGAAGGTGCGTGCAAATGCTTCCTCAACGCTAAGGCTGCTTCTAACGATATGCGTTACCTCGTAGAGCAACGAGAGTCGTTTTTGGGCGCGCGCACTCTCCATCCGTAGGACATGGACCTCTTTGAAATCCAGATATTCAAGTTCAGGCAATGTAGGAGGATGGTGGATGACTTTGAGTGCGATATCGACTATGTGCGGATCCCACTGTTTACCAGCGCCTTGCTTGAGAATCTGCTTGACCTCATCCCATTTGAGTGCTCTACGATAGACACGAGGCGCGGTCATAGCTTCAAGTGAATCGGCCAAGCTCAAAATTCTCGCTTCTATCGGTATCTCTTCACCCTGCAGGCCTTGAGGGTAACCTTTGCCGTCCCAGCGCTCATGATGCGCCAAAATCCATGGGACAATCCTATCAAAAAGTTTCATCCGCTTAACGATCTGTGCGCTTAGCTGAACGTGCTTTTTGATGATCTCAACCTCGTCAGCGGAAAGCAATCCTGGTTTGGAAAGTATCGATTCTGGAATGCCCAATTTACCGATGTCTTGAAGCAAAGCAGCAAGCTTTAGCCATTTTATTCTCTCATCATCAAAACCAAGGGCTTTTGCGATGATTTCGGCATAACGGACAACACGCTCCGAGTGCCCCGCCGCCATAGGTTCACGGGCATCAACCGCCCGCTGGATAGGCGCCAGCATCCTAAAGATTTCTTCAAAGTCCCTCTCGACTTCCATGACTGTTTGTTATTTTATGTTCTGCATCCCTTAATTGCAAATTTGCCGGAATAAGTAACTGGACGACAATATGTTGCTTTGAAAACGGTGTGTAGAATAGAGTTGTAAGGCGACCGTTTATGTCTCCAAAACCCTTTAGATCCCTTTACAACCTCGTCTGCCAAATCACCCGCCAAGTGCGGAGGTCTTTTGGGTCACTTACCCTCAACACCATGAGGCCTTTGTTCTTGGGATATTTTTTGCCATGATAGACGAGAAGGAGGATGTTTTTGGTCAAAAAATGAATTTGCCGTCTCTCGGAGCAGACCCACTTGTCTCCGGACGGCGGCCGAGATGCAACTAAGGTCGTCAACTTCGTGTTATTGAGGACAGTTTGGACGGCCGTCTCTTGCCTTTCGCTCCAACGCGGTTTCCAATAAGTCAACTCCTTTTGAAGGTCTCGAACTCTCTTTTGCATTGTATCGACGGAATCCCGCAGCTTCAGATTCTCGGTTTTTAACTCCAAAATCTCCTCATTGAGCTGGATGTTTTGCTCATTGGCGTCCTTCAAATTTTCACGAAGCCTTTCAGCGACCCGTGTCATCAACTCCAAATCCGCTTTAAGAGAATCAACCATAGCCTGCAACTCTTTAATCTTCTTCTTTTCGCTTGAGCATGGACTACATCCGCCAGAAATAGTTAAAAAGGCTGCTAACCCAACCGCTAATGCCGCGATGATCAACAACTTACCGACTTTCATAAAAGACCTCCCGAATAGATTTAGATGCAGAAGATGCCACAATTTTAAGAGTGATTCGGAGGGTTATCAAAATTCTGAAGTGCTACTGCTTAGCCTTCCTTCTGGACTTAGGTATCTGCTCAAAAACCAAAGGTGTGCCCAAGAAACTGAAGCGCATCCTCAATTGGCGCTCCAGATACTTGAGATAGTGATGTGGCAGTTCTCTTTCCACGACGATCGCAAATTTTGGGGGACGGACACCTATCTGTTTGACATTAAAAATTCGATATGGCGGTGAGAATTTGCTGATCGCCCTTTCGACTGTATCGACTAACTCATTTCGTTTGAGTGTCTTACTCCACTCACGGCGCGCGTTACGGACAAGGACTTTTAGATAATCGATGTTCTCACCAGTTACCGCGGATGTAAAAACTTTGGGCACAAATTCCACAAAGGCCAATTCTGTCCTTATCGCTGGAAAGAGTTCTTTGCGCTGTCTTTGGTCTAAAAGATCGGCCTTGTTCAAGGCGATCACCAATGCACGACCCTCCTCGATCGCCAAATTTATGATTCGCTTGTCCATGCGTGTTATCGGCTGGGAGACATCAATGACCACGATGGCGACCTCTGCGAAATGGAGCGAGCGGATGCTTCGCAGATAGGAAAAATATTCGATTTCGTCCCTGAACCTTCGCTTAATCCCTGCCGTGTCAACAAAAATGAACTCATCTGTTTCTATGTCCACTGAATCGCGCGTGGTGCCGGGAACCTCAGAGACGACGGCGACCTCCTCTCCTAACAGCGAGTTCAGCAACGAGGATTTGCCGACATTGGGACGGCCGATTATTGCGGTTCTGATCTTCGATCTTTCTGAACCTTCCATTGGGGCTTCGGCAATGCCCTGCTCTTTCAAATGGCGGACAACTGTGTCCAAAAGTTCATCCACACCGCGACCATGCGCAGCGGCCACGAGGATCGGCTCTCCGAATCCAAGTTCAAAGAACTCTTCCGGGGATTTGCGTTTGATGTCCGACTTGTTTGCGACAAGGACGACATCCTTTCCAAGACCTCTAAGCCACTGTGCTATCTCCTTGTCATAAGGCGTCAATCCGGATTTAAGGTCCACCACAAAGATGACCAAATCGCTTTCTTTAACGGCCTTTTCGATATGTCGGCGGACTACAGGCCATATCGGATCCTCTTCTGGCGGAAAGAGTCCGCCAGTGTCTATCACTTCAAACACAACGCCGTCATGTTCGACGAGCTTTCGTATCCTGTCCCGCGTAATTCCGGGACGAGAATCCACCACTGCCAGCGGCTTGCGGATTATTCGATTGAACAATGTTGATTTTCCGACATTTACACGGCCTACAATTGCGACTTTTGGGATGTTTTTGACCATAAATCTCTCTCCAATTGGCTTTTAGGGGCAAAGAGGAGGAAAAGGAGCTTACAGTTCAATCCACAAATGAACTTTCGGAGCTCTCGGTGCCGAGTTCGCTCGATTTCTCACCCTCTTCAGCTCCTTCTTCGCCTCTTTCGCCTTCGAGCCCGCCCATCTCCCGCTCA
>QNDP01000033.1 GCA_003645975.1 Candidatus Hydrothermota bacterium
CCAAAGTTTTGACAACGAGGGTCTTTTGCGTTCGCCGAGCCATGCGCCGACAGCGGACGCAAGGAGCCACATCCCGAAAAGGACACCTACGCCCAACTCGTTGCCTTTGAACGCCATGAGGAGCATCCTGACGAGCAAAACTTGGCTTATGGTCGCTGCAAACCCCAAAGCCGCCATAAAGACGACGGTTCTTTTCGCCTTGCTGTCCATTAACACCTCCTGTCAACCGTTTCAGCGCCTATCCGTTGCATAAGTCTTTAGCAGCCAATCCGCCGCTTCAAGGTCTCAACCGGTTGTTGATAATTGTGTTTGTGATAAGGATACTCGACCGCTGACATTCGAGGAATGGCATCCGTCTTAACCTAAGTCTCTCCCCTTTTTCCCAGAAGAGAGTTCGGGCTGAGGGCATAAGTCTAAATCTAAAAACAACTTCCGACATTGATAAAACTCGATGACGATCAAGATGATGTATCGCACGAGGAGTCGGAAAGACTATGTTCCTGAAAACCCAGGAGTTATCTCGATGCCATAAACTGAAAAGCCAATAGCTACACACCTTGAGCGATAAGGACAGCCAAAAGTTGACATCCCGCAGTGCATTAGTCCCTCATTGTCAAAAGGATGCCAAGAGCTATTTGTGGGATGAATCGAGTTCCTCCAAATTCCTGATATTGGTTCCAGTTACCAGCTTGGTCGCTAATGGGGTAGAGCGCTTCAAACCGAACGATCGGGAGTCCTGCTGAGACAAAATAACCGTAGCCTCCACCTCTCCGATCCATCCTGATTCTCCTGAAAGCGAACTTAAGTCCCAGCCCCCAAAACTCCGACGGCGTCTTGCTCATCTCGGTGGCTGTAAGGTCATAGATCAGGCCGGTGAGTCCTATGGCAAATTCGCTATGCCAGCGCCTAAATTTGAGCTTCCCGTATCGTTTCGTGTATAGCAGGGACAACCCAGCGCTCCGAATGGATACGCCGCCGGGCTTCTCCACAACATCACGATTTTCGTAAAAATCGAAATATCTATCCGTCGGTGAAAGAAACAGGACATCGAACTGGAAGTCCAGAGAAGTGTTGGGGTTGAGGGTTTTGAGTGTAACACCGCCGCGAAAATCCAAACCGGGCTTGTATTTGTTGTCGAACACCATCGTCGGACCTATGCCGACGGATATGGCCAGAGAAAAGATTTGAATCGACAGGAGATAGGCCGTCATTTTTTCACCTCCGACGATGCCGATCGAATTATCTGAACACTTCTTGACGCCCCGATGACATCAGCTCCTGCCTCTATCATGGCGACTGCGGTCTTGAAATCCCGTATTCCGCCTGCCGCTTTAACTTTCAGTCCCAAAGGCTTAGCCTTTGAGGCGAGCAGACGGACATCCTCCAATTTTGCACCAGTGGAGGCGAATCCGGTCGATGTCTTGACGAAATGTGCGCCACCATGTTTGATCAGCTCGACCGCTCTGAGTTTCTCCTCATCGGTCAGGAACGCAGTTTCAATGATGACTTTAACTTTGGCATTTTGTGCGGCGGTTACGACCGCTCGAATGTCGCGAACCACATATCCGTCATCACCTTCTTTGAGTTTTCCTATGTGGATGACCATGTCGATCTCTTGTGCGCCGTTCTCGACAGCCCATTTTGCCTCATAGGCTTTGACTTCCGTCGATGTTGCGCCCAAAGGAAATCCGACAACGGTGCAGACCATCACATTGGTCCCGTTTAAGATCCTATCGACTACGGGCACAAAGGACGGATTGACGCAAACCGAGCGGAATCCATATCTAACGGCCTCCTCCGCCAAATTTTCTATCTCCCTAAGCTGTGCATCGGGTCTCAACAAAGTGTGATCGATCCTTTTTGCAAGCTCCTCAACGCTCAACATGATCAGCCTCCTTTCCAATGTCTCAAATTGAAAGTTTAAAGTAAGCCGTGCGTATCATCATTGCGCAATGTCGCCCGATTGACATTTTGAAGAAATTTAAATTTGGCTTGAGGATAGGGTTGAACTGTTCTAAAATATTTCAAAATTTATCGGGAGGTTTGGCAAAAATGCGTAACTTTATACACATCAAGTGTTTGTTCTGTTTGACTTTATTAGTTTTTATTTTCCTATCGGCATGTGTTAAGGAACCCAGAGGCGCACCAAAATGGGACATTGAACTGAACATCCCCATCATTTCGGACACCTTATCGCTTGAAGACATGCTTGTCGATTCGATTCTCGGCGACATGGACACACTTTTGGACACCTTGAGAGACACTTTGACTTTCACGATAACCCGAGACCTTGACCCGCAATACATCCGCGATTCACTTCAAATTGAGAACACCTATGACACTGTGACATTGACCCTTAGCGATTTCACACTTACAGGCTATCAACATTCAAAAACCTTTTTCCTGCTGCCAGAGCTTGTCCCGGACTCAATAGCCCAAATGGTGCCCGATACCGGCGCTTATATGCCAATCCCTTATTTCTCAAAAACCGTCGGCAAGTTCGACACCTTGCCCGATATACGGCATTTGTCGATTACACAAGGCAGGGCGTCGCTCAAGATCCGCAATTTTCTCAAGTTTACCATTGACACTTTGAACCTCAGCATAGTTAACCCATTGCTGAATCGAGAGATAATCCATCTCGACATCACTGAACTCGAAGGATTTGGCGATTCCGCTTTCGTATCAATCCCATTGAACGATGTTCAAGTCGATTCTGTCGTCGGCGTGTCCCTGCACATCGTGGTCTTGGGAACTTCACCCGATAGCACTGTCCACCTTCACCCTATGGATTCCGTTGTCGTTGAATTCTCCGTTGACTCACTGAGGATCAGCAGTGCGACCGTGCTCGGAGGCGAAATGCACGCAGAACATGCTGAAACAACCGTGATACAACTGCCCTATGGGATCCTGCTCGATACGCTTCAAGTGGCTCACGGCTTCCTAAACCTCCTTCTGACTAACACATTTTCCACAGGGATCCAATTGGGAGTCCGCATAAACGAGTTTGGCGTTGACACAACTGTGTTTCTTAGGCCAAGAGGTGGACAGGTGCCGCTCTCCTTCGATCTCTCGAACTATCAGTATGTCCGCACGACGCCGAGAAACACAATCTCGGGGCACCTATGGGTGAATTTCAATTTGCCTGATACTGCATGGATCACCATAAGGCAGAACGATTCCCTTAAGATGAGCTATGCATTGGAAGATGTGGAATTTCAGCGTGCAGTCCTCACAATTGATACCCCCATAGTTCAGGAGTTTGAAAGGGAGTCCTTTGAGCTGCCCGATGTCCCGGAGTTTGCGGAATCGCTTGGCATCCAATTCATGCACACCGTGATAAGGCTCGATGTGGTCAGTGGCATCGGGATTCCAGCGGATTTCGAGCTCCATATCCATGCGCCAGAATGGGATACGCTCTACCGTGCGGTCATAAGGCCGGGCACACCTATCCGACCGGAAACGACCAGATTGTTCCTCGAAATATCCGACCTTCTGAACACCTATCCCGATTCCGTGACCGTCTGGGGAAGAAGTTCTGTCTTCGGACACGGTGAAATATGGGGGGATGCATTCGTAAGTGGCCATTTCCAAATGATTTTTCCGCTTATCGTCAGTTGGGACACCATAACCATTACGAACGAATCCGAAGTTGACATCGACAGCTCCACGCGCGACGACATCCGAGACGCGCCTGAAATCGATGGCGGACTGATCCTATTTGTGTCCAACAGCTTGCCTTTTGCAATCGACAGCGCGAGGCTCACTGCCATAGACACCGATCACATCGAAGGAAAACCCGAACGAGATTCGATCGTCATAAAAATCGGTGGGATACCGTTTCCTCCGATGGAAAACGGCATAGTTGTGGGCGATACAACCCAGCGTCTTGATCTGAGGCTGACCAACGATCAGCTCAAATTCTTTGCGGATGCAGATTCGATCAGGAGCGAACTTTTTGTTCCTGCGTCCGATAGCGGCGTTGTCTTCCTGCGACACAGCGATTTTTACAAAATAAGTTTTTGGGGTGTCCTGAACATCAGGATGAGGATAGACCCTGAAAACATGGGAGAGGATTGATATGAACGGAATTGCAATTTTTGTTTTGATTTCCAACATCTTCACCTTTTCGTCCGCAAGGGAGCTTGCGCTAAACGGCGGACTCGGAGCGTTCTCGTTCAACAGCGATGCTGAATTTGTGAATCCCGCAAATTTCGCCACGACCAGCAATGTGAATTGGAACCTGATTTCGCTGACCCTACCTCAAGGGATGGGGCTGTCGGGCAACTCGTCATTCTCACACAAAGAGGTCTTCGAGTATTTCATGGACGATCGATACTTGGATGACAACACGAAGCGGACTATACTCCAAAGGGTTAGCGGAGGACTCAGCACATCTGTCGATGGCGATGTTTCGCCGTTGATAAACTTCGGCTGTCCAAACTTCGGCATCTCGCTCAACATCCTCAACTCCGCCAGAGTCAAACTCCCTTACCAGCTTATAGACCTTGCCTTGAACGGAAACGAACTTGGACGGGAATATCGGTTCGACGAAAACGGCTTGAAACTGGAAGGACACCTTGCCATAATGCTCTCCATGAGCTACGGCAACCGTTTTGAACTCCTTGATTTTCCATTTGATGTCGGCATTGGAATCCGTCTGGTGCGCGGCGTCAAGGCGGTAAAATTGACCAAAGGACACGGATATTTGATAACCGACAGCACATCGATATCGTCAAGTGGAGTGCTCGAAATCGCTGAAGGCGAAGGGGACATATCGACGGCCTTTGACTTCGGACTGGCTTTGGAACCTCTGGAAAATCTCCGTCTCGGTCTCGCAATACTGAATTTGAACGGAACGATGCATTGGAACAAAAATGTCAAACTTCACCACATCGAGGGCGATGCGCAGAACATAGCCCTCAAACTGCTGCTTTACTCGATGGAATTAGAAGACTTATCCGACCTCGTCTCTGACACAGCATGGGATTCCGAAGGCCAACCCTTCACGACCGAACTGCCGAGAATCTTCAGGTTCAGTGTCGGCTATGATCTCGAAGAATTTGTCCGATTTCCGCTCCGCACAGGCATGGACTTCATCAAAATCATGAACGAGACGCCCTTCTCCGATAAGATGACCAAGCTCGTCTTTGCGGCAGAGGGTAAGCCACTTCGATGGCTCCCTTACCTCCGTCTGGGACTCGCTTTCGGCGACGAATACGGCACATCAATATCCTACGGATTTGGTTGGAGACTGAAATTCGTTCAAATCGACTTTGCCGCACAGCATTACAAAGGGCTGTTCTGGGGGTCTCGTGGAGGCAGAATGGCTCTGGACATCGGGGTCATCTTTTGATGAACCCGCTGATCGCCTTTGTCGTCCTGAAGATCGTCATAGATTCGGTTGAGTTTCAGGGTGTTAAGTTCTTTCCGCATTCCAAACTTTACTCCTTTGCGCGCAAAGAACTTCCATTGCCTGCGGATAGGCCGCATGTCGAGTCCTTCATAACGCAAGTCTTGAAAATTTACGCTGACAACGGATACCCACTCGCATCGATCGAACCCGTAGGCATAAAGGTGAGAGAGGACAGCACAGGCATCTTGATCCTCAAAATCGATGAAGGGTCGCTTGTTGTGATCGAATCCGTTGCAGTTGAAGGTCTTGGCGCCAAGATCGGCGCCCTTCTGGCTGAAACCGTATGGCCTCAGACCCCTGATGTGTTCAGACAGAGCAAGTTCGATGATAGGATCGGCAAGATCCAGAATGTTGCCGACATCGAGTTGTCATCCGTTTCATTTGTGAAATTTGGCCACAACTACATCTTGAAACTCAAGGTATCGCGTTCTCAGGGCAACAGCGTGCTCGGAACGGCCACCTACGAAAAGAGGTATGGGCTGATGGGACTGATAGATGTCAGGTTGACTGATGCTTTGGGCGGTCTCCGAACGCTCGTGCTGCGATGGAATCGTGAAGGACCGACCAGCCAAATGTTGCACATCGAGTTGACCGACCCGGTGCTGCTCGGCGAATGGCTCGGCGCCCATGTCAGCGCGCTATACGAAGCGACCGATCTCAGGGTGATGGAAGCGGTGGATTTCGGACTGCAGAAATGGTTCATGAATGCAGATGCGCAGATTTATGCCGGTGTGCATTACGAATCGGGCGAGGTGCGCGAACATGCCATGACCTGGGGTTTTTCCTACAAATTTTTGAAGGCAAAAGGCGAACAGTCGAGACATCGGATGAGACTGACTCTCGGACTGAAATCCGAGATTTTTAGACACAAAAGGTTTTCTATCAGTGGAATGCTGGAATACCGGAATGTCGAACGGTGGGGAATGTCGATTTTGTCTCAGGACAAATTCAGGCTCGGAGGTCCTTCGGGTTTTAAGGGCGTGCGTCCCGGAGAAATTGTTGTCGCAGAATGCGTTTGGACGGGCTTTGAGGCCGACTACGATTTCGGCGGACTCGTGAGCTATGCCTTTGCAAACTATGGACTTTTCGATTCTCAAACCATTTTCAGGACAGGGATCGGCTTGAGAAATCCAAATATCGACATCTCAATAGTTTTTCCGACAAAACTTATCACACTTTCGCTTGCCTATCGGTTTTGAGTGGCGATAAAATAAGGCCGATGCGTATCACAGACCCAAAACTTGAGGCATCTGAAATCGAGTTTGACCGCACCTTGCGGCCGCGCCGTCTTGCCGAGTTTATCGGTCAAAAACGGTTGAAGGAAAATTTGGCGGTTTTTGTCGAGGCAGCGAAACAGCGTGGCGAAGCGCTTGACCACATCCTTTTTTACGGCCCTCCGGGACTTGGAAAGACCACCCTTGCCCACATCATCTCAAACGAACTTGGCGTCGAGATAGTTTCCACATCAGGCCCTGTGCTTGAGAGGCCTGCGGACTTGGCAGGCATTTTAACGGGTTTAAACCGCGGTGATGTGCTGTTCATCGATGAGATCCATAGACTTCCGCGTTCCGTCGAGGAATACCTTTATTCCGCTATGGAGGAGTTCCGAATAGACATCGTGATAGACCGAGGACCAGGTGCTCGAACGGTCAAGATTCCGCTCGTCCCGTTTACACTCGTGGGCGCAACGACGCGTGCAGGGATGATAACATCGCCTCTGATCTCAAGATTCGGCATCCATTTTCGACTCGACTACTACTCGGTCGATGAGCTTGCTGCGATAGTGCTCCGTTCGGCGAAGATTTTGGGTTGCGTGATCGAGGAAAAGGCTGCTTTTGAGCTTGCCAAGCGTTCTCGTGGCACACCGAGAATCGCCAACCGATTGCTCAAGCGTGTCCGTGATTACGCTCAGGTGATGGGAGACGGCACGATTACGCTGGAGATTGCGAAATATGCGCTTCAAATGCTCGATGTGGACGAGAAAGGCCTTGACGACATGGACAAGCGGATTTTACTCGTTTTGATTGAGAAATTTAACGGTGGCCCTGTTGGAATTAAGACGCTTTCGATGGCGGTCGGCGAGGAGCCCGAAACGATCGAGGAGGTCTATGAGCCGTATTTGATACGGGAGGGGTTCATCAAAAGGACGCCGCGCGGGCGCGTGGCGACACCTCTGGCCTACGAACACCTGAAAATCTCCCACCGTCAGACCGCCCTGATCGGCTTCTCGTCGAAAATGAGGGGCTAAACCCTCATTTCGGCAGATCCTTGTTCCATCGCAACTGTCCGAGCTTTATATTTGAAGACGCTATGAACGAAAGCACAAAAAGATGGCAAATTGAAGTCAAAAACTTTGGACCAATTTTGGATGGGAAGGTGGGAATTGCGCCTTTGACCGTGTTCATTGGCAAAAATGCGTCGGGCAAAAGCTATATGGCACAGTTGATTTATGCCCAATTGAGAACGTTTTGGGGACTTAGCACTGACAGAAGGATCATCGAAAAACTGACCCAAAGGCTCTCGGATGTTTGGGAAGGTGGGCGGATCGAAGTTGGTAAGACCTGTGTCGTTGATATTCAGGACATTTTTGAGGATACCGTCGAACAACTCGTTTCCAATCTGCCCCAATATCTCGAAATCCTGTTTGGTGTGGAATACCAAAACCTTATAACAGACGGAAAGGACTCCGTGCTTATTCTCCAAAATTTCAGAGATTTCGCTCAAGCCGAGTTAGAACTTACCCACGCTGAACAAAAAAATCCAAAGATTTCATTTTCAAAAGAGAAAACATCCTTAAGAATGACACTCGGATTGGAAGAAGTCGTTGATGGAAAGAAAATGCTAAATGTTCGGCTTAGCGGCGAATTTCCGCTCCCAAAAGGAAAACCAGTTGCACAAACTGAATCAATTGAAAGTGCGTTTTTGCTCATAGCGACAAACTTTTACTTCAAAATGACTTTACCCATCCTTTTCATCCCGATTTTCCCATCCGATACTCCTGCCGTGTTTTTTCCAGCGTTTAGAAGCGGCCTGATTCTGACATCTTATCCTTCGCTTGCTGCTAAGATGCTGTCCTTTGGGGAATTAAAGCCA
This sequence comes from Candidatus Hydrothermota bacterium, assembly GCA_003645975.1. Lineage (GTDB taxonomy): Bacteria > Hydrothermota > Hydrothermia > B15-G9 > B15-G9 > B15-G9. The sequence goes on from QNDP01000033.1 coordinate 8,510, forward strand.
GAAGGCCAGTTTTTTCAAAACTTTTTTATAAGGGAGATGCTTTCCATGCTCTTGGATGCATCCGCTGCGGCTTCATCGAGATACCGATCAAAATCCGGCGACGAATTTGCGCAATTCCTTGAAGATAAGTTGCTTCACGGAAAGATCGTGTTTGAAACCGAAGGCATCTTCGTGCCGGATCTCCTTTTCGAGTCCGACGGCCTCCAACTCAAACTAAACCGCTCGGCCGCTATCCATGCGGAATTAGCCCCTATCGCCGTGTATTTCAAATATTTACACAGGAACCCAACGATGATCTTTATCGAGGAGCCGGAAGCACATCTGCATCCGGGCGCTCAGCGTCAATTTGCACGATTTCTTGCAAGACTTGTTCGTTCAGGAAATTATGTCCTGATCACGACACATAGCGATTTCCTATTCTCACAGATCAACAACCTCATGATGCTCGGCTCTCTCGATCCTGAGAAGCGCCGCAATTTGATCAAACGCAGAGGATGGGATTACGACCCGAACCTCGATTTCTTGAAACCCGAAGAGGTCAACGCCTACCTTTTTGACTTGGATAACTCAACTAACTTGTCTCGTATCAAGGAAATAGGCAGGAACGAGATGGGCTTTTACGAGGACGAATTTGTTGACGAGGCAATCGGAGCTGCAAACGAAAGGGCGGACATTTATGACGAATTATCTTGATGAACTGAAAAAGCTTAAGTCGGAAACACGAAAAAAGTTTGAGATCTTCCACGAGTGTAAAGACGAAGGATGCAAGGCAAAGTTGGACGGAAACTTTCAAGGTTTTGTGTTAAGCGATAAATCCCGTAAGTTCGATGTGAACAGAACCATCGCCGAGCTTCAAAGCTTGATCGGCAAAAAGTTTTGCGATTGTGTCATCTTTGACGCAAATGAGTCTAAGTTTTTTGTAATCTTTGCGGAAATCAAGAATATCAAAAAGAAGACGAGAGACGGGAAGACCATCCAGGGGTATCGCAAGGAAGCTATTGGACAGTTTGAGGATGCTTCGGAGTTCATTGAGGACGAGGGGCTTCTTCCACACAAGCTTAAAGGTA
>QNDP01000034.1 GCA_003645975.1 Candidatus Hydrothermota bacterium
CAGAAGAAGCACGGCGGTTGTTGGAACAACTTCGATCCAGTAATTCTATTCCACCCAACGAACCTCCGTTAATCGTTGGAAGTTTGGAGTTTTATCCTTATTCAGAAGAATACCTTCGAGACCAAGGAGTGCCTATTGAGACTGAATCTGATCGCAAAGTCCTAAAGCTCATCCGCCCCGTTAAAGAATTTGCCCTCAATCCTGTTCCTTCACCCAAAGAGATTCAAAAAGTATTCCCGGCACTGAAAGACCTATATAAAACGCTTTTACTTGCCAAAGCCAATAGAGTTAATCCCAAAGTGGCTGAACTTGCATGGAATTACCTTGCTGCTTCTTGTGCTTGTATTGCGGGAATAAGTGAACTTCCGAGACTTCCTGAAATCGGCAATTTTGTATATGAAGTGCTTCTTGAAGCAAGCGACCACCCTATACCAAAGCATGAGCCTGAAAAAGAAAATTTTTTTGATGAACATCCTAACATTGGAAGTCTTGCCCCACGTTTGACAGCAGCTTATGGACTGATGTTTTTATCCCGTATTAGAAAGTATGCGACTCCAAAGTTATTAGATACCATCAAACGATTGAGTAAAGATTCTGTTCCTGCTGTCAGATTCCAAATAGCTTCAAATTTGTATCGACTTTTCGATACTGCACGAGATTTTATGTGGAAACTTATAGAACATATTGCAGCGGAAGAGAAGAGTTATGGCGTTCTATGGGGGCTTTTAGCTGGGCCACTACTAAGACTATCATGGGTAGAACCAGAACGAGTAGCCAAACTCACCAAAGCCATTTTTGATCGTGTGGAAGATAATAAGCATGGTTCTAAAAGTGTCCGTGAAGTATGCATTCAAATTTTTACAAATCTTTACGTTTGGCAAAATCAGCCTTTATCTCGGGAAAAAGTTTACTCAATAATTTCAAGTCCTTTTGAGCATTCGGACGAAGCGCAAACTGTTTTAACCAACCTTCGCACCGCACTAACATACAAAATTAACGACATTTTTGATACGGAAGCCGCTTTTGTTCGCCAGAGGGCAAGAAATCTGCTTCAGCATTTATTTCAATCTGCTTGGCATAAACTTAAAGAAATCGAAAGGCGATATGCTGACCTTCCTCCTACCAAATGGCCTCAACAACTTCAGGATAAAACAAGGTCTTTAATGGGGTTAGTTGAGGGAGCTGTTAGGGAAGTTTACTTTGCTTCAGGGGCACATGATGCAAAGGAGCAGGGGCAAGTTAAGACACAGCCTTCAAGGGCTGAACGAATAAAGTTTTACAATGAATTTTCCGAACTTCTTGATGAATTTGCCGAGACAGGCCTTCCCAACATTATCCATTATCTCGTTGAAACGCTTGAATTCTTTATCCCGATCAATCGGCGTGATGTTTTTCTAAAAATTGCCCGTGCTGTTAAAGCCGGAGAGAGGGAAGGATACCAATATGAACCTTTAGCTGTGGATCTTATTGTTAAAATAATTAGTCGGTATCTGGCTGATTATCGCAATTTATTGCAGAAAGACGCTGAATGTCAAAGAGCGCTAATCGATATTCTGGATATATTCGTTAAAGCAGGGTGGCCTAAAGCATGGCGTGTTGCTTATCGGTTGGAGGAGATTTTTAGATAAAAGACAATGGAGCAATTTTGTGGCAACATCACCTTTTTAATTTTTGATTTTCCTTGCTAATCTAAGGCAGGCTATCAGGACAATACCCACAGGCTCCCTCCCACCCATTGACAAATTCAATGGATTTGTCCATTTTAGAGAGCAAACTCACTGAAATTGGCACTAATTTGGTGAGTTTATTCACCAAAATTGACATTTTTCGGGGAGGACTTAAAATGATCGTCGAAAGAACCATTTTGAAAAGAATAGAACGGTATCTTTTCAAGGGTAAGATAATCGCTATTTACGGCGCAAGACAGGTTGGTAAGACAACCCTTGTGAAAGAACTTATCAAGAAATTTCCTGATGATTCCATCTATTTAAACTGTGATGAGCCGGATATCAGGTCTCTTTTGAGCAATAAAACTTCCACTGAATTAAGGTTTGTCATTGGAGACAAAAAACTTGTAGTTATAGACGAAGCTCAAAGGGTGAAGGATATAGGAATCACCCTAAAACTGATGGTGGATAATTTCCCCGAAAAGCAAATAGTAGTAACCGGGTCATCTTCTTTCGATCTAACAGGGAAAATAGAGGAACCTCTCACAGGAAGGAAAATAGACTTTATCCTTTTTCCTTTCTCTCTTGAAGAAATTTCTCAAATCTATTCTCCCTTAGAGATCAAACGGCTCCTTCCAAGGTTTTTGATTTTTGGGATGTATCCCGAAGTCGTTTTGAAGCCTGAGCTTTCTCGTGAAATTTTAAGATCGATTGCTTACAGCTATGCATTTAAAGACATTTTCAAACTTTACCAAATCAGGAATCCAGAGGTTTTAGAGAAACTTCTTCAGGCACTTGCACTTCAGCTTGGCGCTGAGGTTTCTTATAACGAGCTTTCAAATCTGGTAGGAGTTGATAAAAACACTGTTGCAAATTACATCCGCATCCTTGAACAGGCCTTTATCATCTTCAAGCTCCCTCCCTTTAGCAGGAACCTCCGAAACGAGTTAAAAAAGTTGAGAAAGGTCTTCTTTTACGATGTGGGTGTGAGGAATGCGTATATAAACAACTTTAACCCGATAGATCTCAGGGATGATGTGGGGAAGCTTTGGGAAAATTTTGTGATAGTGGAGAGAATGAAATCGCTCTTTAATCACGGGATTTATGCCGATTTCTACTTCTGGAGAAGGAACAGGAAGGAGATAGACCTGATTGAGGAGAGGGAAGGAAAGCTCTACGCATACGAAATCAAGTGGAGGAGGACAAAGGTAAGGCCGCCCAGAGTCTTTCAGGAAGCTTATCCCGATTCGCAATTCTCCGTGATCACACGAGAGAACTTTCCTGAATTCCTGCTGCCGAGCAGCCTCTAACATCTTCGCCCAGTGGAACAAAAGAAGTTTGCGTTATAAACGGCTATCCTCCGAAGTTGACCGTCAGACTGACCCATCTTTTCGGCAGTGTATAGCCCGAAAAGTAACTTATGCTCCTGTTCAGAAGGTTGTTAATTTTCAAATTCAGGTCAGTTCCTTTGGACAATTTCAGATGGACTTCGAGAGCGGTCCAAGCTGCTGGCTCTATCTCGTTTCCAGTTAAATCTTTGTAAGCTAAGAACTTGTTGAAGCTCAAAGCGACCTGACAGCCTGAGCGCAGCTTAACGCCGATCTGACCGGATCCTGAACTTGCGACATAGGGCAATCTGTTGCCATCCTTGTCCTTAGCGTCAATCAACGAGGCGCCAAATCTTAGATAAAATAGCCCTCTGTCGATTTTGAACCCGATGTCCGCTCCAAAAAAGTCAGCCTTGTCCTCGTTGACCGTCTTGTAAAATCCGCTTTCATCGGGCACCGCGATGATCAGGTCCCAAAACTTGCGCCAATAGGCCACCGTGTTGATGAGGAGTTTGTCGCCGACAGACATCTCCATTCCGAACTCCATCTCAAAGCCGCGCTCCGGTTCGAGGCGATAGGAATCTTTTGCGGACACCAATTCGTAAAATTTGGGTTGGCGCGAAAGTGTCGAGAAGTCGAATGTCATCGTGATGTCATGACTTGGAATGAATTGGAACGAAAGGTAGGGAAGAGCAATGAACCTGTTCTCGGTGTTCCGGTTTCCAACCTGTTCGCTTGTAAAGGTCAAATCGGTTCCAACGACCACAAGGCTTTTGGGACTCATAATCTGCGTTGCGCCGAGTGTCAAGGTGTATTCCGAACGGTCTGAATTCGGCACAATCTCGATCGTTTCGTCGCCGCCCGTCTCGATATACCACTTCCCTGAGCTGAAATTGACGCTGAACTTTCCATAAAAGATTCCTCTGCGCAGCTCCGCCGTCGAAATTTGTAAACTCTGGGAACGCCACCTATCGACAATCCCTTCACGCTCAAAGGTCAGATTTTGCACGACAGCACCTATGTTCAAAAAATGTTGATAAAACAGGGAACCTGCCAAGATTCGGGTCTTTTGGATTGGCTTTTCATCACTCCATCCCAATTTCAGTTTTGAATTTAATGCGATGAAACGGAAGTCCGTGTTTGCTGTGGATCGGACTTGGATGACGGCGGCATAGCGGAGCGCATCGCTGTCAACTTTCGAGCCGTCAGGACATTCGTAGTCTCCGTCCCTTCGGACCCAGACGCCGGCGCCGACCGATTCATCTGCCAATTTGACGCCCATGCCTATGCCATTGAACTGGCTCAGGCCGAGCTGTCCCTTCCAAATGGTTCGTTCTGAATATCTTATCGTGCTAAGGCCGAGTCCACCGTAAAAACTCTTTCGGGCAGAGAGCCTTATCTCAGCCCGCTCGATGAGAAACGACGGGATAAGCGAAAGGTCAACCGAAGGAAATAGCGGCGAAAGCAGTTCCACCCCGTTCAAAGATACGCTTGTGCCAGAGGACTTTCCGCCTCGAATGCGCAGCATCTGAGCCGTCTGGTCTCCACCGTATGGCATCAGGCCAGCGCCGGAAATTCCAGAATTTTGAATAACTTCTGCTATGCTCACATTGCTGCTTGTCAACTCCGTCGAATCGATCGTCCTGACGGTCGTAGCCGTGGTGTCAGGCGTTGACCAGACAGTTAACGGCTTAAGTTCCAATGTGTTAAAAGCAAATATGCTCAGAATCACAACACCGACCATTATCTCATCCTCCGTTTGAATGTCCAATCGACAAAGTGTCGTCGAACCAGTCGTGATTTTAGGGCTAAAATCCGACCTTTAGAACTCACGGTTTCCAAATCTTGAAAAAATTGCGCTATACTATCGCCCTTCGTCGATTTTTATCATGGACTTAAAAAGTTTTGGACAATTTTGATCGAGCGATTTGGAGGAACAAAATGGAACGGAACATTCAGGAACTCAAAGAGATAGCTCGCAAGTTGAGGATAGACATTCTGAGGATGATAACCCTTGCAGGTTCAGGCCATCCCGGAGGCTCACTTTCAGCGATCGACATTTTGGTAGCGCTCTATTGGCGCGTTATGAGACACGATCCCAAAAATCCGAATTGGCCTGAGAGGGATCGATTCGTTTTGTCCAAAGGGCACGCTGCGCCAGCACTTTACGCCGTGCTCGCTGAATGGGGTTACTTCCCGAAAGACGACCTTTGGAAACTCCGAAAAATCGATTCGCATCTGCAAGGCCATCCAAGTCATAAGGATACGCCGGGCGTCGAGGCATCGACCGGCTCGCTTGGTCAAGGATTTTCCGTAGCAGTGGGCATGGCTCTCGGTCTGAGACTATCTGGGAGCGACGCAACGGTCTATGTGATGCTCGGAGACGGCGAACTTGATGAAGGGCAGACTTGGGAAGCTGCGCTCTCCGCAGGACACTACAAGCTCGACAACTTGGTCGCCATCCTCGACCACAACGGCCTTCAAATCGACGGATTCACACGGGATGTCATGGACACCACACCCCTCGAGGACAAATTTCGGGCGTTCAAGTGGGCTACTCGCTCGATCGACGGACACGATTTTGATCAAATCCTTGACGCCTTTGAATGGGCGAAATCCGTCAAAGGACAGCCTGCATTGATCGTCGCCAACACCATCAAAGGCAAAGGCGTGTCGTTCATGGAAAACAAGGTCGAATGGCATGGCAAAGCGCCCACATGGGAACAGTTCGAAATGGCATTGAAAGAGCTCGAAAGCGGCACAGAATGAAGACCTTAAAGTCCTCAATTTTCAAAAATTTTAGGAGGCATTGAAATGCACAAAAAGACACCGCTTTATGACGCACATGTCAAACTTGGTGCAAAAATTGTTGAATTTGGCGGGTTTTTGATGCCCGTCCAGTATTCCTCAATTGTTGAAGAACATCAATGGGTTAGGTCAAAGGTCGGCGTGTTCGATGTGTCCCACATGGGCGAAATTGAGGTCAAAGGCCCGCGTGCGCTCGAATTCGTCAGCTACATAACCTCAAACGACCCGGCTGCACTTGCAGAATACCAAGTCCAATATTCAACTTTTTTGACCCACAAGGGCACAATCGTCGATGACATCCTCGTTTACAGGCTACCTGACCGATTTTTGCTTGTGGTCAACGCAGCAAACACGGAAAAGGATGTCAACTGGGTTATGGAACACAAATTTTCAGATGGAGTTGAGGTCAAAGACCTCAGCGATTCAACTGCGGAACTTGCTGTTCAGGGTCCACTTGTGGAAAAAGTGCTCCAGCAGTTCACCGATCTTGATCTGTCAAAAATCCGCTACTACTGGGCGGCTGAAACCACCTTCATGGGCAAAAAAGCCCTCATCTCAAGGACAGGTTACACAGGCGAAGATGGGTTCGAGATCTACCTTGACCCGAACGATGTCGAGGAAGTTTTCATGAGACTGCTTGAACTTGAGGATGTGAAACCCGCAGGTCTTGGCGCACGCGATACACTCCGATTGGAAATGGGTTACTGTTTGTATGGCAATGACATAGATGAGACAACAAATCCACTTGAGGCAGGCCTGAAATGGATCGTCAAATTCAACAAGCCCGATTTCATTGGCAAAAGTGCACTTCTGGAGATCAAGGAAAAGGGCATAACGCGCAAACGCATCGGATTTGAGACCGAAAGGCGTGGAGCTATCCCAAGACATGGACAAAAAATTTTCAAAGATGGCAAAGAAGTCGGCATCGTAACGAGCGGCACATTCTCGCCTTCACTCAAAAAAGGCATCGGGATGGGTTATGTCCCTGTTGAACTTGCTAAGGTTGGAAATACCATCGAGATAGAGATTCGCGGGCGGATGGAGAAGGCGACCGTCGTCAAGCTTCCGTTTTACAAACAGGGCACGGTCAAAAAGTAAAATCCGTCAAAAACTCTCTCCAATGGAAGGGGTTACCCTCAAAACGCCTCTCGGCAAAATTCTCATTGTTGAGTCCGATGGAAGGGTAAAGCGCTTGGTCTTAAACGCCGATCCCAAGTTAGACTTACTTCCAACAACACCTTTCCAAAGGCAACTTGTGGACTTATTCGAGCGCTATTTTGACGGTGAACCCGTCGATTTCTCGAAGATACCGACCGCCCGTCAGGCCAAATATTCCGAGATTTACGAAGTGCTCCAGGAAAAAGTGAAATATGGAGGCATAGTAACTTATGCCGAACTCGCTGAATTAGCAGGTCTTTCGAGAAGACATGCCAGAGTAATCGGAAATGCTATGGCTGCCAATCAGATCCCGATCATCGTCCCATGCCATCGAGTGATCCGTTCAGACGGCCGAATCGGCAATTACAGTGGTGGAGTCAAATGGAAAATTTATCTTTTGGAATTAGAAGGACATAAAATTCAGTCAGGTCGTATCCTAAAAAGGACCTGACCATATTCGACAGGCTTGCCGTTTTCAACGAGTATTTCTACAACTGTGCCAGCGACATCTGACTTAATTTGGTTCATAACCTTCATGGCCTCAACGATGCAAAGGACATCGCCGGGCTTAACATGGTCGCCGACCTCGACGAACGGAGCTTCTCCGGGGGCAGGGGCGCGGTAAAATGTCCCAACGATAGGCGATTTTATCTCGTGGAGATTCTCATCCTTCGGCGGCTCCTCAACTTTCGGAGTCTCTTTCTCTGTTTCAGGAGGGGCTTCGACCGGCTGTTCGACTGGCGGCTGCTGACTCACTACGAGAGGTTGAGGCTGCGGGCTTGCTGGTGGAACGACTGCCGATGGGTATTTGGAGATGCGGATCTTGAACAACGGGGATTTGATCTCGATTTCTGCGAGACCCTTTTCGTCGAGTAGCTCGATAAGTCTTTCGATCTCTTTGAGTTTCATCACACCCTCTCGATGTATTTTCCTGTCCTTGTGTCAACCTTGACTTTGTCGCCCTCTTTGACAAAGAGCGGCACTTGGATCACCTTGCCCGTTTCCAGTTTTGCAGGTTTTGAGCCACCTGACGCCGTGTCGCCTCTCACACCAGGGTCTGTTTCAACGACCTCGAGGACCACAAAGGTTGGAAGCTCGACGGTCAAAGGTCTGTCCTCAGCATAGAGAAGTGTAACCTCGTCGCCCTCTTTAAGATACGCTGTAACATCCTCGCCGAGCTGCTCAGCCGTAAATGCGATGTCCTCATAGGTCTCGTTATCGAGGAAATGATATTCGTTGCCAACGATATACGAGAGGATAGCCGGCTTGCGCTCGATGCGAACCTCTTCGTATTCATCGGCATCTCTGAAAGTTACCTCACGGACTTGGCCAGTGAGCACATTTTTCAGCTTTGCACGTGTTGTAGCGCTTCCACGTCCCATGTGTGTATGTTGAAATGAGAGAACAAGATAAACTTCACCCTGCCATTTTATCGCCATCCCTGTCCTTAGATCAGGCATCGCTCAACCTCCCGATTTGTTTTGGGCGTCAATTTTACTGTCAAAATCCTTAGAAAATCAACGCAAAAGACTTGGATTATTTGCCATCTGATTGGAAAAGGTGGGATAACTATCGGAAAGGAAGGGCAAATTACAAAAAGAAATTAAAACGAGTATCGAATTGCAACAATCCCTTGCTTCTCAATCTGCTCCTTTGAGATAACATACTCCTCACCGACCACAGCGGGAAGAACATCTTTATCGACCACCTTCTGAAAGATAGCCGCTCTCTTTCTCGCCCGTTCGATATCATGTTTGTCGATGACATAGGAAACTTCAAAAACAATCCAAACTTCCTCACCGTCTTCCTTGCGTTTTCCTTTGAGCACACCGTCAGCCCGAAGGACTTGCATCTTTTCATCTTCGGAGATAATTCCCTGATCGACAGCATCTTCCAACATATCAGCAAGCTTATTGTTATCGATGAGTCTAATCCGTTTCAGCACTCTGCCGAAGTAAGACGCTGATCTGTCTCTCACTCTTCTTTCGAGACTCTCACCCTTCAATTTTCCAACATCCTGCTTCAGCACCTTGACATCTTTTTTCAGTCCTGCGACATCCTTTTTCAGCCCTGCAACATCCTGCTTCAGTCCTGCGACATCCTGCTTCAGCACCCTGACATCCTTTTTCAACTCTTTGACATCCTTTTTCAGCACCTTGACATCGCTCTCTACTCTATCGAGCCGTTTCTCCATCTTGTCCACGCGTTTAACAAGAGGTCGAAACTCCTTTTGGACAAAATCTTCGAACCTTTTGACGAACTCGTTAAACCTCTGTGGTAAGTTTATAAGGTCTTCGGTCAGAATAAGTTCCCTTACTTCATCAAGCCAATCGGGGTATTTTCGCAGCGCCGATACGATGTCATAAAAGTTCGTAATTTTGTATTCTTTCATCGCTTCTATTTTTCTCATGATGTCGAAATACTAAAACCAAAATAGCGATAACGCAATAGGTAGGCGCAAAAAGAGGTTGATAGGGCGGAATATGCGCAGGTTCACTTTGAAATTAAACGGACCTGAAATTGAGAAAGTAAGATAGCACCTAAGCACCACGATAATCGGATAAAAGAGAA
>QNDP01000302.1 GCA_003645975.1 Candidatus Hydrothermota bacterium
AACAACTTGACATCACGAACAATCATTGTGTATTATTAAACTATGACACTATAACAGGAGGTGAGGACGATGATAAGAGTTGCATGGAAGTTGTTGATAGTGTTGGTGTTGGCAGCGTCGATTAACACGCTCGGAGCCACTGAGGGGTCGGAGGAGACCCCTAAATCGGTCAAAGACGCAGAAGAGGTGGAGATCTCAAAAATCCAAATAGTCTCGTCTTTTGGCGATGTGAGTGTCCACTTTATCGATTCGGGCGATGTGGAAGTTCATGGTGCATCTGTTGATACCTCTGACGGAGTCCTTACCATTTCGGCAACCCGCTCCTCTCTTGATGCACGAGTTCCGCTGGCACCCGATGTCTTTATCAAGGCCGTGTCAGGCAATGTCGAAGTCAAAGGCGATATAGAGAGCGTCGATGAGCCGATAGACATGGTCATTCGGGCTATGAGCGGGGACATCGACCTCTATATGGTTGTCCAATCGAATCTTACGCTAACAACGATCAGCGGAGACATAACGATTCAAGACCACAATGTGCCGTTGACCGGCTGGGAGAACACGGGATGGAACATCACAACTGTGAGCGGCGATATAGCGATCTATGCGGTTATCCCCACAAACTTGCAGTTGAACGCAGTTTCCGGTGATGTCGTGATAGAGCTTGACAGCATCCCAACCTCAATTGACAGTGTAACTTATGAGATCAACACAGCAGGCGGAAGCCTGCACATCTCACCGGAACCCGAAGACCATCATCTTGGTGTCATCACGATAAACGTCGAGGGAATCGAAATGGGCGAAGTCATGGCAAGCCCGATTGAGGAACTCAAAGGCGAGGAAAAAGCCGGAGTTGAAGGAGTCAAGGAAAGGTTTAGACTGTTTTCACCGCACTTTAAGGGTCTCGAGAATGTCTTGGGCTACAATCGAGTCGATGGACTCTGGCTGGGCGCAGACTTCGATGTCTCGGATGAGCATGTCGGAAAGGCGAACATTGGGTTCAGATATGCCTTTGGGCGCAAAAAACTTCAAGGATGGGGCGGATTATCGATTCCTATACTTCGCGAATATCCCAAACTCATACTGGAAGGGCGAATCTTCTCGGCGACCGCTACTTATGACCGATGGCTCATTGATGATACATGGAACTTCGTTACCGCATCGATTGTCAAGCTCGATTACAGGGACTACTTCCACAGGCGCGGCACCGAATTTGGGCTTGCAGTCCAACCTGTTGAGGGCGTTGAGCTCGAGTTCCTGCACGAGAAGTCCAGATTTGAGCCGCTGGAAGTCCATGACGATTGGTCGCTTTTCTATCGAAAAAGCCGCACATTCAGGCCAAATCCAATGATGGATTCCACAGATTTCGAGGCCAACAAGTTGCGCATAACGGCAGCACTCGAACCGATCGTGTCGGCCGCATTTGAGGCCTCGTTCGGCGATTTCGGAGACATATCCTTCAAGAGATACTTCGGCATGGCAAAGGTCGAGGAGTCTTTTGGCGCCCATAAAGTCGGCATCTCGCTGATCGCAGGGATGAACGATCCGTCGCTTCCGTTCCCGTTTGAATTCGGACTTGGCGGCTATGGAACGCTTTACGCTTTCGATTTCAAAGAGTTTAAAGGCGACAAATTCCTGCTCATAAGGCCGAATTACAGCATCTCGATCGAGGGACATAAGTTCAATTTGACGGCAGAACTGGGCAAAATCACGGATGTGAACGGCTCGATAGCGGATGCCGATCTCCATGCAGATGTCGGCTTCGGCGTTAACCTCGCGGAACATCTCAGGCTTATGGCTTACTATCCGCTCACGAATAACCTCGACAGGTTCAAGGTGTTTTTGGAACTTAACTGAAGCGAAGCCATGAACATCTCTGGGCTTTTGTTGGCAATAGCTGTCATCCATGCGGTTCCAAACAATGGACTTACCGTCAAAATCGAAGGGGAGTTAAGCGGAGTCGCTCTCACAATCAAAAGTTCCGAGATACCCGATACGGTGCGGGTCGTCGGAGCGGACATGTCCAAGAGATTGGTCGGCAACAAGTTGATAGCCTATGTCCGATTCTCCTCGCTCGTCATAATCCCGAAAAGCTTCCGAACGCCCATAGAGATAACGGTCAATCCGAAATTTCCGGTGGAACTTGAGTTGGACATGATCAACAGTGAGCTGCACATCGAGGGCAGGCGGCTCAAGATCAAATCGCTTGACATCAGCCTGAAAAGTGGTCAGATTCGTGCAAATTTTTACGGTGTGCGGCCGATCACGAAGTCCGAAGTGAAGTTGTTCACAAATTTTGCGACGGTGATTCTGGATCACCTCGAACAGCTTGATTTCGACGAGCTTCAAGTCTCAAGCGAACTTTCAAAGTTCCGTTTTTCGTTCAACGGATTCATATCAGATTGGCGAAAGATCATGTTCAACGGGTCATTCAACTCGATTCAGGTGGAGATGCCGAGCGGAATGTCGTTCATCGTCAAAGACCGAGGTTTCATCAACATGGTGGCGCATCCGCCCGACGGCAGGATCTCATTCAAACTTGTTCTCGGCGGACTTCTCAACAGGCTCAAAGTCAAAACGATTTAAAAAGTCAGGAAACTGAGGGCGGGCGCCCATGTGAATCGGGCGTCTCGTCCTCCTTAAAGGAGGAATTTCAGATCGGCTTGATTTTTGCGAATTTG